>JADFDR010000050.1 GCA_018262735.1 Geobacter sp. | reverse complement strand
GAATCAGGGCGAATGTTTTCCGTCGGTGAAAAATCACTCGTCTTTCAAAAGCAGGATTGATCAGAGGTTCCGTAGTTCGTCCACGCCGCATCCGGCTCGATGCGTTGAACTGCGCCGTTCTCCGGGTTTTCGCGTTTTGGGCTTGCTTGGGGGTGCTTGCATGCGGATCGCAAAGCAAACCGCATGCATGTTGCATATGGTTTGCTTTGGGTTGACACGAAAAAGTGTTGTCTGTGTGTTCGGTGCGAGCGCGCTTATCCGCCGCTTACCAACCGAGCACATAGGCAAAGATCAGCGGTGCGACGAGCGTGGCGTCCGAGTTGATCATGAAGCGCGGTGTGTCGATGTCGAGCTTGCCCCACGTGATCTTCTCGTTCGGCACGGCGCCCGAGTACGAACCAAAGCTCGTGGTGCTGTCGCCGATTTGCGCGAAATAGGCCCAGAACGGCACGTCGCGCTCGAGATCTTGGATCAGCATCGGAATCACGCAGATCGGAAAATCGCCCGCGATGCCGCCGCCGATTTGAAAGAAGCCGACCGGCGTCTTGCGCGCGTCGCGCTCGAGATACCAATTGCAAAGCAGTTCGAGTTGCTCGGTGCCGGTGCGCACGGCGCGGTGGCTCGACACGGTGCCGTCGATCACGCGCGCGGTGAAGATATTGCCCATCGTCGAGTCTTCGAAGCCCGGCGTAAAAATCGGAATACCTTTTTCTTTCGCGGCATACACCCAAGAGTGTTCTTTCGGAACCTGAAAGTATTGTTCGAGCGTGGGGTCGTCGAGCAATTGGTACATGAACTCAAACGGAAACTTCGGTGCGTCGTTCTTCGCCGCTTCGGCCCAGGCCTTCGTCAGCCGCTTCTCGGCGTGGCGGAAAACGGTTTCCGGAATGCAGGTGTCCGTCACGCGGTTGAAACCCTGGTTGTAGAGTTCCTTCTCGTCTTGCGGGCTCAAGTCGCGGTAGTTCGGCACCATCCGGTATTCGTTGTGCGCGAGCAAGTTGAAGACGTCTTCTTCGAGGTTCGCCGCCGTCGAGCAAATCGCCGACACTTTTCCTTGTCGGATCATTTCCGCGAGCGAAATTCCGAGTTCGGCCGTCGACATCGCGCCGGAGAGCGTGATCAACATTTCACCGCCACCGTCGAGGAGTTTGTTCCAAGCCTTCGCGGCATCCACGACCTCGCGCGCGTTGAAGTGCCGGTAGTGCTTGTCCATGAAATTTCGAATCGTCGACATCTTCGTTCTCCTCTGCTCGTTCGTGCCGCTTGGTTCGTTTGCGCTTGCGGCGTTCTTCCGCGATGGATTTTGGAAACGTCGCAGACTAGCAAAGACGCGAGAAAATTTCGGGCTTTGCGGACAAATTCTCTATGCTCCCTGCGCAGCGGGCGGGGATGATGCTCGCGTGCCGTGCGCTTCGTGAAACAAAGTACAGGCCATCGAGCAAAGCGCGAGGCAAGGCTTCGGGAGACTCGGATTCATTTCGCTTTATGTATGACGGTTGATTTTCCACCGACGGAAAGCATCAACTCTGATTTGTGAAAGTGCTCGAAAAAGGAGATGGGTTAGAGGCCCCTGCGTACGCAACTTTTGTGCAAGCCTTTGCATCCACACACCGACGCTGGACGAGTCGTATGCGTTGAAAACAAAGCGCAGACCCTTTCAAGGCGAAGCGTAAAAAACTTGGAGTACGCGAAACGAATGTCGCGCGAGGATACGGCGAAACAAAAAGAATCTTACGCAGAGCGCGTGCGGGAAGCTGTCGCGCGCGCGCAGGCATTTCTTGCAAGCCGCCGAACAGCAGGAAGTGTGAAGTTTCCGAGGGAGATCGTTGATCTGTTGGGTGGCGCGGCGACGGTAACCGGCACAGATCTGCGGGCGGCAGGTGTCGCTGCACGGCATCACTCGGGTGTGATGTTCGGATCCTCCGCTGCACGAAAAATTCTGCAAGAGCGCGTGATCGGACTCGCTGTCGAAGGTGCGCCGACAGCGGCGGACGAGAGTGTGTCGGCGAGCGCGATTCTCGATTGCTTTGCGCTCGCAGATGCGCTCGGAGTTTTGCGCGCGCCCGAAATTGCGCCGCTCGTTGGGATGCTCACGAAAGCGCAGCGCACCGACGGTGCGTGGGCAGATGAGCAAGGCGAAGCGAGCCTGTTTTTGACCGGAATGTTCGGCGGCTATCTCGCGCGCAGTTTTCAGGCGCGGCCAAGCGTGCTTGCCAAGGCGGGACAGTATCTTGCTTCACAGTGGTTGCCGGCGCGCGTCTCGGGTGACATTTCTTTGTGTTGGGGAACTCTCGTCGCCTTTGCGCATTTTTATGCCGTGAACGGCGACGAGCTCGCAGACGAAGTCTTGCAGCGCTGCGGCCGCGAACTCGAGCGCGGCTATCGCAAGCAGGCGCTGCAAGCACTCGATCTCGCTTATGTGCTCGCGCTTTGTGAATCCGAAGCCTTTCCGGCGGTGAGTCTGACGAGCAGCGACATTGCGGAAGCCTTGCTCACGGCGCAACACGCCGACGGAAGCTGGCCCGAGGCGCGTTGCGCGCAAGGCGACGACGAGGGCACCGTCTTTCTTGCTTTGGCTGCCTTGAAACGATTGACACGATAAAGCGTATAGCGTGAAGCTGGAGGCGTGCCTCGGTGAAGGGGTTGTGCATTTCGTATTTCCGCGAAGTGCGGGAGCATCCCGGATCCACATTTTTGAGTATTTTTGCAAATTCGGCTGAGCCTTCCGTCGGCGGAAAGACAACCGGCATTCACGAAGCGGAATGAATCCGAGGCTTCCTGGATCGTCGAGAACGAGTCGACACTACTTCGCGTAGTTGCTCGCATACGGCAGCGCGTTGGCCGTCTTCTCGATCGCGGCGCCGGCGGTTTGCAATACAGCGACGCCGTCCCAGCTTCCGTCGAGAAGTTGGCGTTGCATGCCGGGTGCGATCTTGCCTTGGATTTCGCCGTCGCGGTAGCGAAGCGTGGCGCGCGCGACATCGAGGGTGACTTGCTGTGCGGGATCGGCTTCGACGCTGTCCATGAGGCGCGTGTTGTCGGCGTGCGAGAGCACGAGCAGCGGCACGCCGAGCGCGGCGCAATTGCCGGCGAAAATTTCGGCGAACGATTCTCCGACGAAGGCGTGAAAGCCCCAGCGCATCAGCGCCTGCGGTGCGTGCTCGCGCGACGAGCCGCAACCGAAGTTTTTTCCGACGATCAAGATCTGCGCGCCTTGGAACGCTTCGCGATCGAGCGGGTGATCGCCCTTGGCTTGTTTGCGATCGTCGGCAAAGGCGTGCTCGCCAAGCCCGTCGAAAGTGACGACTTTCATGAAGCGCGCCGGAATGATGCGATCGGTGTCGATGTCGTTTCCGTGTAACACACAAGCGCGTCCCTGCACGCGTTCGATCTTCGAATTGCTCATCCCAGAATCTCCCGCACGTCGGTGACTTTGCCGCGGATCGCCGCCGCTGCGACCATCGCTGGCGACATGAGAAGCGTGCGACCCGTCGGTGAACCTTGACGTCCTTTGAAGTTGCGATTGCTCGACGAGGCGCAGATTTCGTCGCCGACGAGTTGATCGGGATTCATTGCAAGGCACATCGAGCAGCCGGGCTCGCGCCAGGTAAATCCCGCCGCGCGGAAGATTTCCGGCAAGCCTTCCTTCTCGGCCTGCTCGGCGACGGCGCGCGAGCCGGGCACCACAAAAGTGCGTATGCCCGATGCCACTTTGCCGTGCTTGGCGACGGCGGCCGCTTCGCGCAAATCCGAAATTCGTCCGTTCGTGCAGGAGCCAATGAATGCGACATTGATCGGTGTACCTTCGATTGACTGCCCGGGCTTGAATTGCATGTAGGCAAGCGCTTCTTCGATCGACGCGCGCGCTTCGTCCGCGACATCTTGCGGCGAAGGAAGTTTCTCGTCGATGCCGAGGTTTTGTTCGGGATTAATGCCCCAAGTCACCGACGGTGCGATCGCTTTTGCGTCGAGTGCGAACTCGTCGTCGTAGCTTGCGCCCGCGTCGCTCGCCATGCTCTGCCACCAAGCGCGCGCTCGCTCGAAGGCTTCGCCTTGCGGCGCATAGCGGCGGCCGCGCAAATATTCGAAGGTCGTTTCGTCGGGGTTCACATAGCCCACGCGCGCGCCGCCCTCGATCGACATATTGCAGACGGTCATTCGCTCTTCCATCGACATCGCTTCGATCGTCGAGCCCGCGTACTCGTACGCAAAACCCACGCCGCCCTTCACGCCGAGTCGGCGAATCACGGCGAGGATCGCGTCTTTCGCGTACACGCCGCGGCCGAGTTTTCCGTCGATGGCGATGCGCCGCACCTTGAGCGGCTCCATCGCGAGGCAACCCGTCGCGAGCACGTCGCGCACTTGACTCGTGCCGATGCCAAACGCCACCGCGCCAAACGCGCCGTGCGTCGAAGTGTGGCTATCGCCGCACGCGATCGTCATGCCGGGATGCGTGAGCCCAAGCTCCGGGCCGATCACATGCACGACGCCTTGCTGTCCGCTCGCGGGATCAAAGAGCGTGATTCCGTGTTCGCGGCAATTTTTTTCAAGCTCGACCATCATCGCCTCGGCGAGCACATCCTGGAACGGCCGAATCTGCGAATCCGTTGGAATGATGTGATCCACCGTCGCAAACGTGCGCTTCGGAAACCGCACGCCAAGCTTGCGTTCGCGAAGCATCGCGAAGGCCTGCGGGCTCGTGACTTCGTGAATCAGATGCAAGCCGATGAAGAGTTGCGTTTGGCCACTTGGAAGCTCACAAACCGTGTGCGCATCCCAGACCTTTTTGAGAAGGTGCTTCTTGAGCAAAGACTGAGGTTTTGTCGACATGGGCGGTTTGTTAGCACGCGCCTCGCAACCCGTCACGCGACGCACGCGCCCGTCCGTGACGCGTCCACAAAATCACGAAATGGAACTCACCTTCGCGCTGCCACTTCTAACGGCCACTCGGTTCTGATAGCCTCCGGCCCGCGAGGCCTTCGGTCGCGCTCGGGGTGTAGCTCAGGGGTAGAGCCTGGGTTTTGGGTTCCCAGTGTCGTGGGTTCGATTCCCACCACCCCGACCAGTTTTTATTCGTGAACGTTTTTCGCGTTTGGTTTGTGTTTCGCTTGGTTTTGTGTTTTTCGTTGAAAACAAATAGGAGGCCTGGAACTTGAGCGCGCTTACGCCTGCGTTGTTGGAGCGGATCCATTCGACGATTCGCTTTTTGTCGATTGATGCCATCGAGAAGGCGAAGTCGGGGCATCCCGGCGCGCCGATGGGGCTGGCGGCGCCGGTCTTCGAGGTTTGGGATCAGCATTTGGCCTTCGATCCGTCGGATCCGGCGTGGGCGCATCGCGATCGCTTCGTGCTTTCCGGCGGGCATGCCTCGATGCTCTTGTATAGCCTCCTACACCTTTTTGGGTATGACGTCTCGCTCGACGAGATCAAGAATTTCCGCCAGCTCGGTTCGCGCACGCCGGGACATCCCGAGTTTGGGCACACGCCGGGCGTCGAGGTGACGACGGGGCCGCTTGGCCAAGGCTTTGCGCACGCCGTCGGCATGGCGCTGGCTGCGAAGATGACACATTCGCGTTTCGGTGCGGCAAGTTGCACGTCTTGCGTTGGTCCCGGGCCGGGTGCGCAGCGTATCTATGGCACCGTCGGTGACGGCGATCTCATGGAAGGCATTTCCGCCGAAGCCGCCGCGCTGGCGGGTGTGCTCGAACTCGGCAATTTGATTTTCCTCTACGACAACAATCACATCAGCATCGACGGTGCGACGCGAATTGCGTTTACGGAAGACGTGCGTGCGCGCTTCGAGGCCCAACACTGGCATGTGGAACATGTCTCGGGCGAGGATCTGCCGGCGCTGCGCCGCGCGCTCGAAGCCGCGAAGGCCGAGACGAAGCGACCGTCGCTGATCATCTGCGACACAGTGATCGGTTACGGAAGCCCGAACAAAGCAGGTACTTCGGCGACGCACGGCTCGCCGCTTGGCCCCGAGGAGACGCTTGCAACGAAGCGCGCTGCGGGTTGGCCGGAAGGTGAAACTTTCTTTGTTCCGTCGGAGGTGCGCGCGTATCTCGCCGAGCGCATTGCGGCCAAAAAGCAGACGCGTGCGAAGCGCGATGCCGAGATTGCGGCGTGGCAGCGCGAGAACCCGGCGCTCGCCGCGCAGTGGGAGAGTTTCTGCGCGCGACGCATGCCGACGGATTTGACAGCGGTGTTGACGCAAGGCATGGCCGAAGCGAAGGACGCGACGCGCAAACATTCGAGCACGCTGATTCAGCGCGTGGCCGAAGCGGTGCCGTTTGTCGTCGGTGGCTCGGCGGATCTTGCATGTTCGAATCTCACGACGATCGGCAAAACGAGCGACGTGGGCCCTGCGGCAAACGACGTCAATTGGTATGCCGGGCGCAATATCCACTTCGGTGTGCGCGAGCATGCCATGGGTGCGATCGCCAACGGCATTGCGCTCGACGGCACGTTTCTGCCGTTCGTGGGCACGTTCCTCGTGTTCAGCGATTATGTGCGCCCGGCGATTCGGCTCGCGGCGCTGATGGGCGCGCGCAACACATTTGTGTTTACGCACGACTCGATCTTCCTCGGCGAAGACGGTCCGACGCATCAACCGATCGAGCACGTCGACTCGCTGCGCTTGATTCCAAACCTCTACGTGTTTCGTCCGGCGGACGGTCTTGAAACCGCGATGGCTTGGGCCTGGGCGTTGCAAAAGGCGAAGGGCCCGGTGGCGATGGCGCTTTCGCGGCAAGTACTGCCGCCGCTGCCGCATTCGGCGACGTTTGCGAACGAGGACATCTGGCGTGGCGCCTACATTGCGCAGGATTGCGCGGGTGCGCCCGACGTCGTGTTCGTGGCTTCGGGTTCGGAGGTTTCGCTTTCGCTCGATGCGGCGAAAAAGCTCACCGACGAAGGAAAGCGCGTGCGCGTGGTGTCGCTGCCGTGTCTCGAGCTTTTCTTGGAGCAACCGGAGACGTATCGCAAGCAAGTCGTTCCGACGGGAAGCGTGCCGGTGGTGGCCGTCGAAGCGGCTTCGGCCCGCACGCTGTATGAGCTTGTCGGTGGAAACGGATTTGTGTATGGCATCGATCGTTTCGGCGCCTCGGCGCCACCCGCAAAACTCGCCGAAGTGTATGGCTTCACGCCGGACGCACTCACAAAACGCGTGCGCGAGTTTCTCGCAAAATAGTTTCGGCGTGCGTGGTTAGCGCGCTTGCGCGAGCATTTCCTGCGCAAGATCTTCGGCTTGCACGAGCAGGGCTTCGAGGAGCGTCAAGCCGCCGTCCCAGAATTTGGCGTCGCGGATATTGAGGCCGATGCGAGCGAGCAACTCCGGCGGTGAGACCGAGCCGCCCGCGCGCAAGAGTTCGAGATATTGCGGCACGAAGGCTTCGCCGATTTCGTCGTAGCGATGCAAGAGCGAGAACACCAAGAGTTCGCCAAACGCGTAGGCGTAGCAATAAAACGGGCTGTGCACGAAGTGCGGGATGTAGAGCCACCACCAACCGTAGTCATCCGAAAGTGTCACCGAGTCGTCGAACATCGGGCGGTTCGCTGCGAGCCAAAGTTCGTTGATGCGTGCGGTCGTGAGTTCGCCTTCGCGGCGGCGCGCAGTGTGCAACGCTTCTTCAAAGCGCGTCATCGCCACTTGGCGAAACACCGTCGCAAACGCTTCTTCGAGTTTTCCGCAGATCAGTGCGAGCCGCGTCTGCGGATCGCTTTCTTCGCGGAGCAAGCGCCGAAACACGAGCATCTCGCCAAACACGCTCGCCGTCTCCGCCGTTGTGAGCGGCGTGTGTTGCTCGAAGAGACCTTGCTCGCGCGCGAGATATTGATGCACGCCGTGGCCAAGCTCGTGTGCAAGTGTCATCACATCGCGCGAATTTCCGGTGTAGTTCATCAGCACATAGGGATGGAGTTCAGGCAGCGTCGCTGCGCAAAATGCTCCGCCGCGTTTGCCGGGCCGAAGTTCGGCGTCGATCCAGTGCGCATCGAAAAACTTTTGTGTCACCTCGGACATCTGCGGTGCGAAGTCGCGATAGGCATCGAGCACGATTTGCTTTGCCGTCGGAAAATCGCGTTTTCCGGCGTGGCCCGGAATCGGCGCATAGCGATCGTAATCCGCAAGCTTGTCGAGTCCGAGAATTTTGGCTTTGAGTTTGTAGTAGCGCGCGACGAGGCCGTAGCGCGCTTCGCAAGCTTGCAACAGGCTCGTCACCGTCGCGGCGTCGATCTCGTTCGAAAGATTGCGCTCGTGCGCGGGATACTCATATTTGCGTAATCGATCTTTCGTGGACTTGTCTTGCACGAGCGTGTTGAAGAGGAAGGTGAGCACGCGCTGTTGCTTTTGAAGCCCTTGAGTGAGGCTCGTGGCCGCCGCCGCGCGTAGGCTGCGATCGGCTTCGTAGAGGAGCGAGAGCACTTCTTCTTCGCCGAGTTCTTGGGTTTGTCCGTCGTGTGTCACGAAAAAGCGTAGGTCGCTCAAGAGTTCGTCGAAGAGCCGCGAAAAAGCGCGGCTGCCGGTGTTGGCCGTTTCTTCGAGCAAGCGCTCTTCGGGTTCCGAGAGTACATGCGCGCGATAGCGGCGTAAGCCTTCAAGAAAGTGGCGGCGTCGCGCGAGTGCGGGATGCGCGAGCAATGCTTCGACATTTTCGAGTGTCAGCCATTCGAGTTCGAAGAAAAGCAGCGTGTTTTTGATTTGGCTCGCTTGTTCTTGCACGCGTTGCAAAAGCGCGCCGTGTTTGGGATTGGCGGTGTCGGCGGAAAACAGCAACTCGGCAAACACATAAGCGCGTGTCACGGGTTTTTGCAGCGCTTCGAGTGCATCGACGGCAGCCGCGAGTTCTGCGGCGTCGAGCGTTGCGACCTTGCCGCGATAGCGTTTTGCAAATTCTTGCGAGGCGGTGTGCACGCTTGCGAGATCTTGTTCGAGCTTTGGATCGTCGCTGCTTGCGTAAAGATCCGCGAGATTCCAACGCACGCCCGCAGCGCCGCCGGGATCGCGCGAAGTGGTTTCGAGTCCGGTTTCCGAGTTCGCTTGATTCGACATGGCGAAGCAACGTAACGCGCTTTTTTGCGGTACGCGAGAAACCTTGCGGAAAAGAACTGCGTGTTTTCATCACATCAAGGTGGCCACAGATGTATTCCATTTCATGAAGGAAAGATTTTTTCTCACCGACGGAAAGCATTCGCTATGGCTTGTGAAAGTGCCAAAATGGAATCGATCCGAGACTCCGTAAGACGCCGCTTTGAAAAAATGATAAGCTGCACAAACCCTGAAATTCGGCTTTGTGGAGGCCACGATGACGGAAGGCGGCGAGCAGCGCACGAAAGCGATCGACGAAAAATTTTGCAGCGAGTGCGGCGCGGTGATCAAAGCGAAGGCAGAGATTTGTCCGAAGTGCGGTGTGCGGCAAATGCCGGTGCCGAGCGTGCTTGGCGGCGTAGCGGCAAACGGAAAGAGTCGCATCGTTGCTGCACTGCTTGCGTTTTTCTTGGGTGGCTTTGGAATTCACAAATTTTATTTGGGGAAGACGGGACTTGGCGTGTTATATCTCGTCTTTTTCTGGACGTTCATTCCGGCCATCGTGGCATTCCTCGAGTTCATTCTCTTGCTCATCATGAGCGATGAGGAATTCAATCGGAAATACGGCGCGGCGTAGCAAAGGCACGGTCATTGGGGCGGAGCCGACGAAGTGTGGGTTGGCTTGAAACTTTTCTGTGTCGTGTGCGTTGAGCAAACATCACGGTAATTTTTGTGGGGGAAAGCTTATGTACTACATCGTCGAGAGTCCGAAATCGTTTGCGCAAGCGGCGCAGGATCTCGAGGCATCTGTGAAGCGAAATGAATTTGGAGTGCTGCATGTGCACGATCTCGGCGCGACGCTTCGCGGCAAAGGCATCGCGTTTGCGGAAGAGTGCAAGGTCTTTGAAGTTTGCAATCCCAAGCAAGCCGCCAAAGTGCTTGCCACCGACATGCGCCTCAATATGGCGCTGCCATGTCGCATTTCTGTGTTTACCGAAGCCGGCCAAACGAAACTTGGCCTGATCAAGCCCGCACAAATGCTCGCTTCGCTCTCGCAGGATCCCGCGCTTGCCGAAGTTGCACGCGAAGTCGAAGAAAAAACCATCCGCATGATCGACGAAGCGAAATAAGGCTCGCGCAACCCATTGCTGCCCGAGAATGCTGGGCGTGACATTGCGGAGTTGCTGAATGCGTTTCTGCTTCCGGTGCTCGAAGATCTCCGGAATGGCATGTGGGGCGAAGGCGCCTGGACGCCGGGTGGTTCGTGGTCCATGGTTTGAGGGTCTCGGTTCGATTGCGTCAACCACAGGAGGGAAGGCAATGAAATCCCTACTTAAAAATGTGACAGGCAAGTTTGCGCGAGTGATGGTGATGTTTGTGGTGGGGTTGGTTTTGTTTGGCTTTGCGGAAAATGGATTTGCGCATTGCGACACACTGGCGGGGCCGGTGGTGCAGGACGCGAAGCTTGCGCTCGAAAAGGGCGATGTGACGTCGACACTAAAATGGGTCGGTAAGGGCGACGAGGCGGAGGTGAAGGCGGCGTTCAAGAAGACGCTTGCGGTGCGCGGCAAGGGGACGGACGTGCAGGAGCTGGCGGATCGTTACTTCTTCGAGACGCTCGTGCGCCTGCATCGTGCGGGCGAGGGCGCGCCGTATACGGGGCTCAAGGATGCGCCGGTCGAGCCGGTCGTAGCGCTCGCGGAAAAGGCGCTCACCGACGGTTCGGCGGAGGTGATGAGCAAGGAGTTGAGTGCGAAGCTTACGAAGGAGCTTCAGGCGAAGCACGCCGCCGTCGTGAAAGCGCAGAAGGGCAAGGACAAGAGCGTGAAGGCGGGGCGCAAGTACGTCGAGGCGTATGTGGAATACATGCACTACGTCGAGGGGCTGCACAGTTCGATCCTTGCCGAAGGGCACCACGCGAAGGCGGAGCATTCCGAGCACGAGTAGTTTATGGAGAACGATGGTTGTAAAACGTCAGTCTGCGTAACGATTTGCAACAATCTCGCATTGAAGGGGAACAAAAGGATGCGAGAAAAAATGATTCCGATTGCGTTGGTGTTGGGTGTGGCGCTTTTGGCGGGCGGTTGTGTTCGCCATGGGCATCATTCTCCGCGCGGGCCGGTGAGTCCGCGCGGTGCGGTGCATGGAGCGGTGGATCGGCATATTGAGAAG
>JADFDR010000004.1 GCA_018262735.1 Geobacter sp. | reverse complement strand
GAAATATGTTTCGCCGGTGAGCGGCGAAAAAATGGTGGCGATCCAATTTGAAACGGGTCCGGGATGTTTGGATCGGGCGAGTGGAGGCGTTTGGTTGCGCGGTACGTTGGTGCGCAGCTTGATCGCCAAGCAAGTTGTAAAGCTGTACGCCGCCAAGACCACCGAGCCAAGTCAACCGCTACGTCGCCCTCCGCCAAAGCCCATCGTACTCCCAAGACTTTGGCTGCGTTCTACGGTGACCATCGTTGGTTTGTATGCCGTACTCTCTTTTGTGTTAATCACAGCTTCGCTTTTCGCAGGGCTTCCGCCCGCGTTTGCGTTGCTTGCGGCGGTGCTCTTTGCGTCGATTCAATTTTTGCTGAGTCCGTTTTTGATGGATCTCATGCTGCGCTGGCTGTATCAAGTGCAATGGATCGACCTCTCGCAACTTCCGGAACATCTCGCCGTTTTTCTACGCGCGACATGTACAAAGCACAGAATGAAAACGCCGCGTCTGGGTTTGATTTTCGATCTTTCCCCCAATGCGTTTACTTATGGACATACACCGAACGATGCTCGCTTGGTGCTTACGCAAGGAACGCTCGAGCTTCTCGAACCCAAAGAGCTGGAAGCGGTGGTGGGGCATGAGCTTGGTCATGCGCGAAACTGGGACATGGCGCTGATGACGCTCGCGCAGTTGGTGCCGATGATTCTTTATTACCTCTATCGCTGGGCGATTCGTCTGGATCCCAAGGACAAGCGCGCCAAGGCAGCGAGCACCGCGGTTGCCGTCGGTGCGTATCTTCTCTACATCGTTTCGGAATACATCGTGCTTTGGTTTTCACGCACGCGCGAATACTACGCGGACCGTTTCGGTGCGGAGGCCGCAGGAAGCCCGCGAGCGATGTCGAGCGCACTCGTCAAAATTGCGTATGGCTTAGCCGGAGCGGGTGCCGAAGTGGAAGAAGGCGGCGCTGGAGGACGTCGTGCTGCGACGCTCGGTGCGCTCGGAATTTTTGATGCAGCTTCGGCGCAATCGTTCGCACTCGCTTCGTACGGCGCGAGTCATGCCACATCTTCCGACGGAGGAAGTGAAAAATATCGCATCGACTCCGAATCGATCTTGGGCGCCATGAAGTGGGATCTCTGGAATCCGTGGGCGCTTTGGTACGAACTTCATTCCACGCATCCACTCACCGCAAAGCGGTTGCAACATCTTTCCTTGCTTTCGATTGCCGTGCAGGAAGAACCGTTGGTCGAGTTCTCGTTACGAAAACCCGAATCGTATTGGGATGAATTCTGGATCGATGTGTGCGTGTACTTTCTTCCGACACTTGTTTTTGTCATTGGATCTCTTTCGATTCTGGCGGGGATGTTTCTCGATTCGCGTGCTGCGCTTTTCGCTCCGTCGCAATTTGGCTTGGTGCTGTGCGTGACGGGACTTGCCATGCTGCTCAAGTTGCGATTCCGCTACCCTTCGGATTGCTTCGCTGACACAAACGTGCGTATTCTTTTGCAAGAGGTGAAGGTTTCGAGTGTGCGTTCGGTGCCATGTCGACTCGAAGGCGTGATTCGCGGGCGCGGCGTGCCGGGTTTGATTTATTCCGATGACTTTACCTTGCAGGATGACACAGGGATTCTCTTTCTCGATCATCGTCAACCGCTTGCGCTTTGGGAAGTTCTCTTTGGATGGCTTCGCGCCAAGGATTTGATCGGTGAGCGCGTTGTCGTTGAAGGTTGGTATCGCCGTGCACCCATGCCTTATGTCGAAATTTCACGCTACGAAGTCAACGGCGTTACGCGACACTGCTGGATGCGCTTTGCATTGCGTATTGTTGCTCTGGTCGTGACGATTTCCGGTGTTTTGCTTTGGATGGGCGCGATCGGTTAGCGTGTCGCATTCCGACGCTTTTTTGTGACACTTTCAATTTTGTCTTGCATGGATTGTTCGCGATCGGTGCGTGTGCCGAGCTTGATCGTGCAAGTGATGCGTGGCGCGCCCAGCTCATGCACTTTGAGCAGCGCCTTTTTCAAGGCTTGAAATACGGTGTCGTATTCGCCCGACACATTTGTGCCATACGCATGTGTTGTGCACTCAAGTCCTGCGGCCTCGAGCTCGTCGACGGCCGCCGCAATGTAGGGGGATAAGGAAGTGCCGACGCCAAGCGGCACGATGCAGAAATCGGCAATGACCTTCATGCCAAACCTCACTTCTTCGTTTGAATTTCCGGGCGCATCGGGATGCGCAAGAGATCTCTATCCATGGCATGCAACTCGACAGCTGGCAAGTCGCGAGCCGGAAAACGCTGCGGTGCTGGCGCTTCTTGCGCTGCCATTGCACAGAACGGATGTACCGCTTTTGCGCGTTACTAGGACGCCTTGTCGCGCGACGGCGGAAAAACCCGGTGCATGACGCGATGCAAAGCGAGAAAAGGCTCATTGAGCCGCGCGAAGATCGCAGCGTCGTGGGCGGCATTTCTTGCAGACGTTTCTCGGCATTTGCGGCATGTCTTTCGTGTGCGTGCGAAATCGCTCAGGTTTGGCTTCGTAGTTTGAAGTTTTGGTTTTTTTTACACATCATGCCGCCATGTCCGACGAATCGAAGCTCATGCCTCCCGCGCGCGAAGTCGCCACTGCTGCTCCTTCCGCCAACTCGCAGTTGGGTCCGGATCGCCCGTCGCAGCGACGCCCTGCATGGCTGCGCATGCGTCCGATCGGGAGTTCTCCGGCGGCCTTGGAAACACGCAAGGTGCTACGAGATCTCGATCTGCACACGGTTTGCGAGGAAGCAGCGTGTCCCAATCTTGGCGAGTGCTGGTCGCAAAAACATGCGACGGTGATGATCCTCGGAAGTGTATGCACGCGCAAATGCGGCTTTTGCAATGTGAAGACGGGGCGGCCCGATCCTGTGGATTTCGCCGAGCCTGCGCGCGTGGCGCAAGTCGCAGTCGAGCTTGGCTTGCGTCATTTGGTGATTACTTCCGTCGATCGCGATGATCTTTCCGACGGAGGAGCAGGGCAATTCGTGCGTTGCATCGAAGCCGTGCGCGCGCTTGCACCGCATACGACGATTGAAGTGCTCACGCCGGATTTTCAGCGCAAAGTGGGCGCGCTCGAGCGTGTGGTTGCCGCGCGTCCCGATGTCTTCAATCACAATCTCGAAACGGTGCCGCGCTTGTATCGCATGGCGCGCCGCGCTGCGAGCTATACGCATTCGTTGCATTTGCTTGCACAAGTGAAGCAACTCGATCCGCAAAGTTTTACGAAGTCGGGCATCATGCTTGGGCTTGGCGAGACGTACGACGAAGTGCTCGCGGTGATGGAGGAAATGCGCGCCGCCGACATCGACTTCATCACGATCGGTCAGTATCTGCGTCCGACGCAAAAGCATTTACCGATGACACGTTACGCTCCGCCCGAGGAATTTGAGGCGCTGGCGCAGGCTGCGCGCGAGAAGGGTTTTCTCATGGTGTCGGCTTCGCCGCTGACGCGCTCGTCGTATCATGCCGATCGCGATTTTGCGCAGCTCGTCGCGGCACGCCGCGCCAAACTCGCACAAAACGCATGCGCGTCATCTTCAACACAAATTTGAGTTATTTCGATTCGAAGCGCAGTGCCGGAGGCAACGGAGAGATCGCGGGCCTGCGGAAAATTGCCGGAACTTTCAAAAGAGACGCGCCCGAGTCAGATTCCTCACGACATCGTGAGGGGAGGGGTATCTGCCTCGGGCGCGATGGCCTTACCTGTTCTTGCACTCTTACGCTAGAGCAATCTGCGTGCCAGAAGTTCGCGGCACATGGCCGTTATTAACCATTTGATTCTGTTGGCATTTTTTTAGCGATCTTCAGGAAGAGGCAACTCGCTAGCAAATACTCTCAAGGCACGAAGCATTGGGTGACGCAAATTGTGTCCATGCCTCGCAAAGGATTGGCAATCTTGCTTCTTTATTGCGCATTCTTTGCGCATTTATTCCGTGATCCACGCTCGCAGGCAGCCTTGGTTAGCTCCGGAAAGAAGTGAAGCGAGTTTCCCCGATGGGCATGGGCTGGCGACTTTTCCCCCATTCGATCCGCGCATTAGCTAGCTCCGGAAAGAAGTGAAGCGAGTTTCTCGATATGGGCGGGAGTTGTGCCGCAGCATCCACCAACCATTCTGGCGCCCGCTTCAATCCAATCTTTCGCTTCGTTGGCGTATGCACTGGGCGAAAGCGCTTCGGTGGTTGTGGACGTCTTTGCAATGGCGAGGTTGTTCGCATAAACGCCGAACGGAATTTTTGCACTTTGCAGCGCAGGCAAGCAGACGCGCACTGCCTTGGGCATAAGGCAATTGACGAGAACGGCGTGTGGCTCGTACGGAGCGATCGCGTCGATGGCGTCGGTGAGATTCTCGCCGGAAAGCAGCGTTCCATTTTCTGTTGCGCAAAAGCTCACCAGGGCAATGGCACCAAAGCTTTGGGCGGCGCGCGTCGCAGCGACCGCTTCGCGGATCGAATTCATGGTCTCGATGAGGATGCCGTCGGCGCCTCCCGCAAGCAGGGTTTCGATGTTTTCGCGGTGCTCCCGATCGAGTGTTTCTTCGTCGGGAACGAGCTCTGGGCGAAAGCAGTCTTCGAGCGGTGGATTTGAGCCGAGCACAAGGCAAGTTCTGTTCCGAGGGAGAGGATCATTCGCTTTCGTGCCGACCTGAAGCGCGGCGAGGTGTTCGCGGATCGCATCGCGTGCAAGAGAGACAGCAAGTGTGCTGAGCTCGCGCGCGTGAGTTTCGAGTTTGCCGCGCGCGAGTGTGCGTCGCTGTGTACGGAATGTGTTGGTGGTGAGAATTTCCGCGCCGGCAGCGAGATATTCGCGGTGGATTTTGCGCACGACGTCGGGCGCTTCCCAAAGCGCATGCGCCGACCAAAGCGGCAGTTCGCTGCGTACTCCGCGCCGTTCGAGTTCGGTGCCGAGTGCTCCGTCGAGAAGAAACGGACGCGCTTTTGCGTTGCGTAGTTCTTCGCAAAACATCGCTTTTGCCGAAAGCGGCGCTTGTTGGGACGGTGTCTTTTGTGAAGTGAAAAGTGAACTTGGCATTTTGGCTAGGACTCGTGCTTTACGAAGGTTTGCGATGGGGTTTTGGTTTTTGCAGTTCCGGGGGGAGCGCATAACAAATCGAAATCGGGCGCTAAGATACAAAACGCCGAACCGAAACCCCTGCACTTCTTTTTTCAGCGTGTTGCGCAACAAAGTATTCGAACAACTTTGTCTGTGGACCTTGCGAACGCGAAGTGTCGGGCGCTGAACGGGCACTCGGCTTTTCAAAACATTCGAACAGAAATAAAAACGGAGTCGGGATGCAATCCGAAAAAGAAAAATGCGCAGCGAGTGGCGGATCCAGTTGCTCGCCGAGCGAGATTCTTCGCAGTGCGCCGCCGCTCGCGGTGTTTTGTGACTTCGACGGCACCTTTTCGGTGCAAGACGTTGGGTCAACGCTTGCGCGTCGCTATGCGGCGGATCGTCGCCCCGCGCAGTGGGCGAGGCTCGAGCGTGGTGAGCTCACGCCGTGGGAATACAACATGGAAATTTTGAATGGCTTGTCGGTGTCGGAACAAGATCTGGAAGCCTTCTTGCAAACCGTCGAACTTGATCCGGGTGCGCACGCACTTGTGAGTTGGTGCGAGAAACACGGGATTCCGTTTCTGATTCTCTCCGACGGATTTGATCGCAATTTGGATCGCTTGCAGGAGATTCACGAGATTGCATTCGATTATCTCTGCAATCACTTGGAGTACGAAAACGGAATTTGGAAGATCGCGCCAACGGGACTCAATCCGCACGAGTGCGACTGTGGCACTGGAAATTGCAAGCGCGGCCGCATTCGTCGTTTTGTCGAAAGGAACCCGGGCGTGCGCACCGTCCACATCGGCAATGGCCGTGTGTCGGATACCTGCGGTGCCGAAGAGGCGAATTTTGCTTTCGCAAAAGGAACGCTCGCAGATGAGCTGACACATCGAGGTGTCGCTTTTCATGAATTTGAAACATTGCACGATGTCGTGCGCATCCTGGAAGACAAGCTTCGCGAAAGCAATGGATTGTAGATCGGCACTCACTCCGATTGATTGTCGGATGTGTCGTTTGAGGAGCGAACGAATTGGAATCCAAACAAGTCCTCGTGATCGGTGCTGGCTTTGCGGGTTTGGGAGTGGCCTGGCGGTTGGCCGAGAACGGCGTTTCGGTGCAGATCGTCGAAAAACGCCCGCGCAGTGGTGGCAGTGCGTTTTGCGTCGAGGAGGAAGGGTTCATTTTCGACAGCCGTCCCTACGAGCTTTGTGCGACGGATCATGCGCTTGCGGCATGGCTCGGTGCGCTTGGTTTGTATGGTGAGTGGCTACCTCAACACTCATTTGTGACATCGATGATCGATCGCGGTGCGGTAGTTCGTGCAGATCTTGATTCGATGACGGGCATTGCGCGGATTCCGGGTGTTTCTCATTCCGAGGCGTGGCGTACCGTGCGCTTGCCACGGTTGCTTCGACGCTACGGCGAAAATCTCGCGCATGCGCATCCGGAACGCGCTGCATCGCACGATGATCGAAGCATGCAAGATTTCGTAACGACTTATTTTGGTTCCAATGTTTTTGTTCGCTGGGCATTGCCGTGGCTGATGAGTTACACGAACTGCGACGCTTCTTCGACGAGTCGCGTCCTTTTTTTGCGCGAATTTGCATCCCGAATGCAGGCCGCCCCCGCACGGTTGCGCTCGGGACTCGATGTCTTTGCGCGCGAAGTGACAAAGCGTATTCCGATTCGACTTAACACAGATGTGCGTCGAATAGAACGATCTTCCGACGGTCAATATCGGGTTAAATTGCACTGCGGTGTGGAAGAGCAAGAGCTGCGGGTCGATGCTGTGATTTGTGCGACCGGTGCGGATGAGGCGCTACGTCTTGCGCAAGCAGAACTTGGATTTTTTGAACGACGGTATTTGCAGAACACGCGAACTTTGCCGCGCGCGATGGCTTACTTTGGAACGAATCGCCCTTTGTCAGAATTCCCGCAACGCATTTTTGTTTCGGAGCAATCCAGCGAATTGCCCGGAACGATTTTTTTGCAACCCGATGCGATGTCGCAGAGGGAGAACTCCGGCGTTGTCGCAGTTTGCCCGCGTTCCGAGTGGTTGCAAGCCAATGCGTGCAAGGGAAGCGAGGAAATCCTCGATACGATCCAGCAGCAATTGCGTGCGTTTTTCCCGGCGCTTCCTTCCATGACACACGCGCGTGCTTGGGTTCCTTCTCAGACGGGATCGACACAGTTTCAGGTCGGACGTTATCGCGAGCTTGCGCAGTGGCAGCGGATTGCCGCCGATCGTCGCGCTGCGGGTCGCCGCCTGTATTTTGCAGGAGATTATCTCTGCGGCCCAATGCTCGAAGATGCGCTGCTTTCCGGTTTGCATGCGGCGGACTCCTTGCTCGAGGATTTCGGAAGAAGGGATCTTCGATGTGCCGAGTCGATCGAAAGAACAGAAGGTTGGACGACGGCTTGAGGGAATCTCGGATCCATTCCATTTTCCGCACATCCGGGATGATATTTTCCGTCGGTGAAAAATCAAATCGTCTTTTGAAAGAGGGATGGATCAGAGGCTTCTGAGATGAAACCGAAACTTCCGACGGAAAAGGAACTTGAATCGTCGCGTGATCTCGATCAACGCAGTAGCGAAGAAATCGTTGCGTTGATTCATGCGGAAGACGCAAAAGTGTGTGGAGCCGTGGAGCAGGTGTTGCCGCAAATCGTCGAGGCGGTCGATGTTTTGGTTTGCGCGCTGCATGGCGGTGGGCGTTGGTTCAATGTTGGAGCAGGCACTAGCGGCCGCATGGGTGCGCTCGATGCAGCGGAAATTCCACCGACCTTTGGCTTGGCGCGCCATTGCGTGCAAGCCATTATCGCAGGCGGTTCGATTGCGCTTGAGCGTGCCGTCGAAGGCGCCGAGGATCATCCCGAGGATGCGAAGCTTGCTCTGCAGACGGCAGGGTTGCAGCTTGGCGATGCGGTGGTTGCGCTCTCGGCGAGTGGCTACACCCCCTTTGCTCTCGGCGCACTTGAGTACGCACATTCCGTCGGTGCGCGGTGTATCGCGATTACGTGCAATCCGTCTTCGCCGCTTGCCGAGATGGCGGAGATCGCCATTGCGCCAGTCGTGGGACCGGAAGTGCTTGCGGGATCGACGCGCATGAAGGGAGGTCTTGCACAGAAAATGGTGTTACACACTTTGTCGACAGCTGTGATGATCAAATTAGGGCGCGTGGATGGCAACTTGCTTTCGCACCTGATGCCGAATTCGAAAAAATTGAAGGAGCGGGCACTCGACATCGTGATGCATCTGACCGGTACAGGAGAGAACGAAGCTCGTGAGCTCCTGGAGCAGAGCAATCAATTGCCCGCCGAAGCCGTGGCGCGTTTTCGCCGCAAGCAAAGCAGCACTGCGCCTTCCTGAAATCCCCGGTTTGCGGCGGAGTCTTTTTGCGCATAGGCGAGAGGTGCCTTGGCAGGGCGTCGCCGCTACGAGATGGGATGCCCCGCGCTCGCATCGATGGAGCCCCTGATCGATTCCATTTTTCGAGCACTCCAGGGCTGATGTTTTTCGTCGGTAGGAAATGCAACTCGCATTTGCAAAGCGGGATTCATCCGGGGCTTTCGGTTTCGGCTCGACACAAAAAAGCGTTGCGCGATCGCGTCATCCAATCTCGAGATGGGCGGCAATGGCACGGGAATTGTTTGGAGGCGCGTCGTTCGCGAGTTTCGTCTCAAAGAAACGCCCCGATTGCGTTTGCAACCGGGGCGTCATGGTTTCGATCCAAGAAGGGCGTAGTTTAGTTTTCTTTCTTCGCCGCCTTGGAGCCCTTGCCGTCTTCGATTTCCTTGAGCTTGCGGGTGATCGCATTGAGCTTCTTGTCGAGCTTGTCGATTTCCGCTTTCGAGGCGATTTGGAAGGCGCCGAGCATGTTCTCCACGCTGGCTTCGAACTTCTTGTTCGTTTCGCGGCGCAGTCCCTCGGCCTTTGCCGTCGTGTCCTTGCTGAGCTTCGCGACTTGCTTGCCAAGGTGGTCGGCGCGCTTGCCGATCGGGGTTGCTTTGATCTTCTTCCACTCTGCAGCCGTCTTCTTTTCAACGTTCTTGCCGAGCTTCTTGCTCTGTTGCAGCACGTTGTGATGCAGCTTCTTCCAGTCTTTCTTGATATCGCCTTCGAGATTTTTGAAGGTCTTTTGGATCTTTTCGACGTTTTCTTCGATAACCGATGCGGCTTCAGCCATGGTAGTTCTCCTTTTTTGGGGTGATCCGCAAAGGCTTTTCACCTTTGCGAGGGACTTAATGCGAGCGAGAACTTAACACGGCGCGTTATAAAGTCAACCAAGAGTACAGAATGGGAATATCTTGATAATTCATTATTTATTTAGGCTATTTGGAAGGAAATGTGCATGTTTCAAAAAAAAGAGAAGCGGACGCGTTGCGGCATTTTTTTTTGGATCAGACGGAGGCCGGCACGAAATCTCGGCTTTGTGAGCTGGAAAGTTCAGACTCCGAAGTTTCGCTCTGCCAAAGCACTTGGTCTACACGCACGAGCAATTGATGGAGTCCGATTTTTTTTAGGGCCGAGATGGGGATCGCGTCGAAGCGTTCCGCGAGCGCAAGAGACTCTTCGGTCGAGAGCCGATCGATTTGGTTGAAAACCAGAATCTCGGGCCGTTGAGCGAGGCCGATTTCTTGAAGAATGTGATGCACGGATTCGATGCGACGCTCGAAGTCGGGTGCGCTGGCGTCGACCACATGCAGCAACACATCGGCCTCTTCGAGCTCTTCGAGGGTGGCGCGAAACGCGGTGACGAGATCGGGCGGCAGATCGCGGATGAATCCGACGGTGTCGGTAATGATGACGTCACGTTCGCGTGGAAAGCGAAGCCGCCGCGATGCGGGGTCAAGCGTTGCGAACATCTTGTCGGCGATGGGGACATGACTTTGTGTCAGAGCGTGCAAGAGCGTGCTCTTTCCCGCGTTGGTGTAGCCCACGATCGACACGATCGATAAGCCGTGCCGCCGTCTCCGTCGCTCGTGGCGTCCTTGGCGCATTTTCTTGAGTTCGCGTTCGAGGTGTGTGATGCGTTCGCGCACACGGCGACGATCGATTTCGAGTTTGGTTTCGCCCGGACCGCGCCCGCCGATGCCTGCTCCGAGACGCGAAAGGGAATCGTCCCGGTGTACGAGGCGTGGCAGGCGATATTTGAGTTGCGCAAGTTCGACTTGAAGTTTGCCGTCTCGCGATTTGGCGCGCTGCGCAAAGATGTCGAGAATGAGTTGCGTGCGATCGATGACGCGAAGTTCCATACGCGCGGCGAGATTTCGTGCCTGGGTTGGATTTAGGTTTTGATCGACGATCACGAGGTCGGCGTCATGCCAAAGCGCCTGAATTGCGAGATCTTGCAATTTGCCGGAGCCCATCAGCGTCTTGGGATCAAGGCGGGCGCGATGTTGCGTGATCTCGTGTACGACTTCGACATCTGCCGAACGCGCAAGCTCGCGAAGTTCGGCCAAGGCTTCCTCGGGTTCGAGCGCCCCGCGCTCGCCGGTGGCGATGCAAACCAAAATTGCGCGCTCGCTGCGTGCGACGGTCTTGGTCTGGGTTTGGCTTGCAAGTTCTTCCTCGCGCTCGCGAACCCAACTCGGAAAATCAAGTTCGATTTGCGACGGGAGAATGGGTGCAAGAATTTCGATGGGCTTTCCTTCTTGATTTGCAGCGCGCAACGCCGCGATGTGCGCGTATCCGGGCGATCCGTCATTGAGAGTTTCGATTGCAACCATGGCATCGAGTCGAAGCAAAACCAAATCTGCGAGATCGTCGTTGGTGAGCGGCTCTTCGCCGAGATGCGTGTGCAGGCAGCGCAATCCGCGCAGACGTCCTCGCCCCGCACGCAAACGTCCCCAATCCGGCATTTCGATCGAGTGTGCATCGCCGACCATGACATGGGTGATGCTGCCGCGACGATCCACCAAAACGCCGACTTGGCGGCGAATTTCTTGAGAAACTGCACTCAACGCTTTGGCAAGATCGTGACTCAAGATTTGATCGGGGGAGAGTTTCCGACGATAGAGGCGTTCGAGTTGTTGGACTTGGCTTGCTTTGAGTCCGTTGCAGTTGCCGTGGATCTGGATAAAAACCTCGATGGGGCTTGTGTGGCCGCTCATGCGGCAAAACGATTGTAAGAACCGAGTGTGGGCGAAGCAAGCAAGACAGGCATAGAGGGATTTGCTTTCGGTAGCTTGCGTGTAAGCTCCGATCGCTCGACGGATGTCGCGCGAGTACGCAGATTTCACGCAAAGCAGTGCAGAATTTTTTAGTTTTCTTGAGGTTTCACCGACTCAGGAAAAGACCAAGGCAGGATCGAAAAATGACGGACACGGAAAATGATATTGCGGTGATTGTCCTTGCCGCCGGGAAGGGCACGCGGATGAAATCCGAGCGCTCGAAAGTGTTGCATTCCGTTTGCGGTCAGCCGCTTCTCGAATATTCCCTGCGAATCGCCGAAGCGACAGCGCCGCGAAAGCTTGTCGTCGTGGTGGGACGTGATGCCGAGGAAGTGCAAGCGCAGTTTGCCGGGCGTGCCGAGTTTGTTTTGCAAGCCTCGCAGCGCGGCACAGGACATGCTGTCTTGCAATGTCGTGAAGCGTTACGCGATTTTTCAGGCGATGTTTTGATTCTTTACGGTGACACACCTTTGTTTCGTCTCGAAACGATCGAACGAATGGCCACCTGCAAGAGGCAAGCTGCAGCAGATCTGGTTTTGCTCACCGCGCCTGTGGCGTTGCCGGGTCGAATCGTGCGCGATACCCAGGGACGAGTGATTCGTATCGTCGAAGCGACGGACGCAACTCCCGAAGAGCTTTTGATTCAAGAGGGAAACACAGGTGTGTATTTGGTCGATGCGGCATTGCTTTGGAAAGCGCTCGATCGACTTGAAGATTCGAACGAACAAGGCGAGTTGTATCTTACGGATATTGTTAAGCACTCGATTGCAATGCAGTACAGGGTGGAAGCTGTTTGCCTCGAAGATGCGAACCAAGCGCTTGGCGTAAATCAGCGTGTCGAGCTTGCGCAAGCGGCGGCAGTGCTGCGCGCGCGCAAGCTCGAAGAGTTGATGCTCTCCGGGGTTACGATCGTGGATCCGGCGACGACGTATATCGACGTCGATGTGCAGGTTGGAGCCGACACAGTGATCGAGCCGGGTTGCGTGATTACCGGATCGTCGGTGATTGGCAAAAACGTACACATAAAAGCGAATACCTACATCGAAGAGAGTCGCATTGACGATCGTGTCGTTCTTGGACCCATGGCGCACTTGCGACCTCATACGTGGCTTGAGGACGAAGTGCGCATCGGCAATTTCGTCGAAGTGAAGAACAGTCATCTCGGGCGCGGCGCCAAGGCCGATCATCTTTCTTATATCGGTGATGCGGAGCTGGGCGCGCGTGCTGCACTTGGATGCGGTGCAATCACAGTGAATTACAACTGGACTGCGAAGAATAAGACGATCGTCGAAGAAGATGCGGTCGTCGGTTGCAACGCGAATTTGATCGCACCGGTGCGTATTGGCAAACGCGCGAGCGTGGCTGCGGGTGCCACGATCGTTGAAGATGTGCCTGAGGATGCGCTCGCGATTGCGCGTGCCGAGCAGATCCATATTGCCGGGTGGTCAAAGAAAAATCGTAAGACAAAAGCGTAAGGAGACACGAAAATGTGTGGGATTGTCGGTTACGTTGGCAAAGAGCAAGCCAAGCAGCGTTTGCTCGATGGGCTCGCTCGCCTCGAATACCGTGGCTACGATTCGGCGGGCATCGCCATTTTCGACGGAAGTGCGATCACGACACACCGTGCGCAAGGCAAACTCATTGGGCTCCGAAACAGCCTTGATGGCAAATCGCTCCCGGGGTGCGTTGGCCTTGGGCACACGCGATGGGCAACACACGGCAAGCCTTCCGAGATCAATGCGCATCCGCACCGTGCCGGAAAGATCGTGCTGGTTCACAATGGCATCATCGAAAATTATCGAACCTTGCGTGAACGCATGCGAGCCATCGGACGCAAAATTGTGTCGGAGACCGATACGGAAATCGTTGCTCATTTGATCGACGAAGAGTATGCAAGACATGCCGATTTTATGAGTGCAGTGCGTGCGGCGTGTCGCGAGCTTGAAGGTTCGTATGCGCTTGGTGTCATGAACGAGTCGGATCCAGAGCGAATCATCGTTGCCAAGAATGGTGGAAGTCCGATCATTCTCGGCCTCGGCGAACAAGAAGTGTTCTTGGCAAGTGATATTCCTGCGATCCTTCCCTACACACGAAAGATGATTTTCCTCGAAGATGGAGATTTCGCGGAACTTTCGCGCGCGGGCGTCAAGATTCTGGATATTGATGGCAATGCCGTCGTGCGTTCGTCAAAGCAGATCCAGTGGGATCCAGTCGCGGCGGAAAAGGGCGGCTTCGATCGCTTCATGCAGAAAGAAATTTTCGAGCAACCCCGCGCGATCACGGACACGATTGGCACGCGTGCATTGGAAGAACAAGGCGACGTCGATCTCGATGGAATCACGTTTACGAAGGAGGAACTCGAGCGTTGTCGCCGAATTTATTTGGTGGCGTGCGGCACGGCGTGGCACGCCTGTCTCGTCGGAAAATACATGATCGAACAGATTGCGCGTGTGCCGGTCGAAGTCGATCTTGCAAGTGAATTCCGCTACCGGCATCCGATTCTCGATGACAAATGTCTTGTGATTCCCGTTTCCCAATCGGGCGAAACGGCGGACACGCTTGCTGCACTTCGCGAAGGCAAGCGTCACGGTGCGCGTGTGCTTGCGGTGTGCAACGTGCGCGAAGCGACGATTGCGCGCGAAAGCGATGACGTGGTTTATACCCAGGCGGGTCCGGAGATCGGCGTGGCTTCGACGAAGGCGTTTACGACGCAGGTCGTTTCGTTGTATTTGATTGCGCTCAAACTTGCACGCGTGAAGGGTACGCTCGGTGCGACGGAGGTGAGGCAAGCGCTGCATGAGCTTTTGGCTTTGCCGCGCTTGATCGAAGCGACGTTGCAGGTTGACACCAAAGTGCGTGAGATTGCGCAAAAATATTTTCGTGCACAGGATTTTTTGTTTCTGGGGCGTGGCGTGATGTACCCGATCGCGCTCGAGGGTGCGCTCAAGCTCAAAGAAATTTCCTATATCCATGCGGAAGGATATGCGGCGGGCGAAATGAAGCACGGGCCGATCGCGTTGATCGACGAAAAAATGCCGGTCGTGGTGATTGCCGAGCGTGGGCCGGTTTACGACAAAGTGATTTCGAATCTCGAAGAAGTCGTTTCGCGCGACGGCAAAGTGATTGCGATTGCGACGCAGGGAGATGAAAGCATCGTCGAGAAAGCGAGTGACGTGATTTACATTCCGTATCTCGGGTCGCATCTCGCGGCGGTGCTCGCAACGATTCCGCTGCAATTGCTTGCCTATCATGTGGCGACGCTCAAGGGCACCGACGTCGATCAGCCGAGAAATCTCGCAAAGAGTGTCACCGTCGAGTAAGCTCGCTGCGCCCCCTCGCATTTTGGATTGCATTTGAAAGTTCACTCTTGCTTTCGGAGTGTGCTTGGTTGCACGAAGGAGAGCGTTTTGCTCGAGCAAGAAATCGTCGCGAATTTGAATGTCGAGCAGATTGCTGCCGTGAAGGCGACGAAAGGTCCGGTGTTGATCTTGGCCGGTGCTGGCAGCGGCAAGACGCGCGTCTTGGTGCAACGCATCGCTTATCTCGTCGGTGTTTGCGGTATTGCACCGCAATCGATTCTTGCGGTGACCTTCACAAACAAAGCTGCCGGCGAAATGCGCGAGCGCGTTCAAAAGTTGCTCGGTCCCGAAGCCGAGGCGCTCTGGGTTTCGACGTTCCACTCGACCTGCGTGCGCATTTTGCGCAAAGACATCGGGCACCTTGGTCTTTCGCGAAGTTTCGTGATTTATGATCAAAACGACAGTTTGAGTTTGCTCAAGCAGGCGCTCGCGAAACACGAACTCGATCCCAAGATCTATGAGCCGAAGCGAATTCTTTGGCGGATCGATCAGTGGAAGAATTCTGCCGTGCTTCCAGCGCAGGCCATTCAAGGTGCACGCGATCTCGATTCACAAACAGCGGCCGAAGTGTATGCGACGTATCAACGTTTGCTTGCCGACGCCAATGCGCTCGATTTCAACGATCTTCTTTTGCAGACGCTTTTGTTGTTCCAGCAATTTCCCGAGGTGCTTGCGTATTACCAAGCGCGGTGGCAATACGTTTTGATCGATGAATATCAGGATACGAATCGTGTGCAGTATGCGTTGGTGAAGTTGCTTGCAGCGGCGCATCAAAATCTCTGTGTCGTCGGAGATCCCGATCAATCGATCTATGCTTGGCGGGGTGCGGACATTCAGAACATCCTCGATTTCGAGCGCGACTATCCCGATGTGCAGGTCGTCAAGCTCGAACGCAATTATCGTTCGACGCAACCCATTCTCGACGGTGCGAGTGCGGTCGTATCGCACAATCGCCGTCGCCAAGAAAAAACGCTTTGGACGGATCGCAAAGAAGGCCAGAAGATCCAGCTTTACGAAGCGAGTGACGAACGCGACGAAGCGCAGACGGTGATCCGCGAGATTCTTTTGCAGGCACGTGAACACGGACGTGTGTATCGAGATTTTGCCATTTTCTATCGGACGAATGCGCAATCGCGGCCGTTTGAAGAAGAGCTGCTCAAATACGATGTGCCGTATCAGATCGTCGGCGGAATGCGCTTCTATGATCGTGCGGAGATCAAGGATGTACTTGCCTATTTACGCCTTGCGATCAATCCCGCAGATTCGGCTGCGCTACACCGAATTGTGAACAATCCGCCGCGCGGCATTGGCAAGACCACCTTGGACAAAATGGAGCAACTCGCCAATGAAAAAGGAATTGCGCCTTTCGATGCGCTTCGTGAGGTGGCGCAGGAAGAAGGGCGCGCAGCGACGAAGATTCGCGAGTTCGTGCAGTTGATGCAGGAGCTTGGGTGTGAAGTCGCAGGCAAAGAGCCTGCCGAAGCGATGGCTTTGGTGCTCGAACGCACGGGCTATCGACGCAAGCTCGAAAAGGAAGCGACGCCGGAAGCGGAGGGTCGTCTTGAAAACTTGCGCGAACTTCTCGTCGGTGCCGAGGATTTCAGCGCGCAAAATGCAGGCATTGAAGAAGAGACGCGTTCGAAGATCGAACTTTTTCTCGATCAGGTTTCTCTGGTTTCGGACTTGGATCGGTACGACGATCGCGACGATCGTGTGGCCTTGATGACGGTGCATTCGGCAAAAGGCCTCGAGTATCCGATCGTGTTTTTGGTTGGGCTCGAAGAAGGCATCTTTCCACATGCGGCATCCTCGAAGGATGAGACAGGGATCGAGGAGGAGCGGCGACTTTGTTACGTCGGAATGACGCGCGCCATGCAGTTGCTTACGCTGACGTATGCCATCGAGCGTCGTCGCTACGGCTCGAAGACTTTTGCTGTTCCGTCGCGGTTTTTGCGCGAAATTCCACATGCACTTCTTGATCTGCGCAAACATGCTTTTGCAAATTCGGCGATGCGCTCGTCGGAGCAACGCAGCAAATCGCACTTTGCGCAAAGGACATCGCCCCGCCGTGACGAGGCGCGGGTGGACTATTCGTATGGTCAGTGGGGCGAGTCGACAGAGCCCTCTCTTCGCACAGGACTCCGCGTGCGGCATCCTGTTTTTGGAGATGGAAAAATTATTTCCGTCGTTGGGCAAGGTGCGAACTGCAAACTTCAGATTCGGTTTGATCTGGTC
This sequence comes from Geobacter sp., assembly GCA_018262735.1. Taxonomy (GTDB): domain Bacteria; phylum Myxococcota_A; class UBA9160; order UBA9160; family JADFDR01; genus JADFDR01. The sequence goes on along the minus strand of JADFDR010000004.1, from coordinate 19,837 downwards.
GGAGTGAAGACAGTCTTGCTAAAGTTCGCGAACCTCGAATTGCTGGGATGAGCCGGCGCAGAGCTGCGCCCCTCGCGGCACGATCAACACGGGAGAACCAGAATGGCGACGAATGAAGATGAATACTTTGCCCGGGAAGAACGGCATCGCAAACAAAAAGAAGAGATTACGCGCACGAAACAAGAGCGCGAAGAGTTGCGCGAGCTGCATTTCATGAAATGCCCGAAATGCGGTTCGGATCTCGAGACCAAGCTCCATGAGGCCGTCGAAATTGACGTGTGCCAAGAATGTGGTGGCGTATGGCTCGACGCGGGCGAACTCGAGATGCTCGCCGGCAAGGAATCGACCGGACTCAAGACATTCTTCGATTTTTTCAAACGTGACTAATTACGCAAGATAGTGTTGCGCGCGTTGCGAGACCGAGAGCGCTGCATCATTCGGCAGAATTCGTTTTTGCTTTTGCGGCTTCGAGCTCGCGTCGGGCTGTATCGGCTCCGGGGAAATCTTGGCCCATGCCGAGTGCTTTCTCGAAAGCTTGAGCCGCGCCGCGTTCGTCGCCGCTGCCGCGTAACGCTTGCCCCAGGTGAAGATAATAAGTGGGGTTTTCCGATTTCTTGTCTTTGGCAAGATCAAGCGCAGTTCGAAATTGTTGCAGTGCAGCAGAATGCAATCCCTTGCGCAGATAAACGAGGCCAAGCGTGTCGGCGGAGTCAGGGTTGTTGGCGAGTTCTCGACGCGCACTTTCGGCGAGCTTGAGCGCGCGTTCGAGATCCTCATTGCGATCCGCCAGCAGGTAAGCGAGATCGTTTTTGGCCGGAGCATAGTTGGGGTTTTGTTCGAGAATTTTTTCGAGCAAGGTTTCCGCTTTTTGAGGTTCGTCGTTTCCGATCCAAATTTGTGTCAATAAGTGCTGGTTTGCGAGAGAGAGTTTGCCTGCCTTTTCGGCTGCTTCAAAAAGAGGAATCACTTCCTTGGATTTTTTGAGATAGAAATAGAGTTCGAGTAAAAACTTGGTAACGCCGGATTCATTCGGGTCGCGCGCAAAAGCCTTGGCTGCATAGGTTTGCGCTTCCTCGAACGCGTTTTCCGATGCCAACAAGCGCCCGAGCAAGAGGTAGGTCGAAGCGTCCGTGTCTTTCTGGACAGACACAGAATCGCGTAATCGTTTGATGGCGGCGTTCTTTTTTCCCTCTGCCAAATCAAGTTGAACCAGTTGAGAAAGCAAGCGTGCGTTTCCGGGGGAGCGTGCAGCAGCCTTTTCGAGCAGCGTGCGTGCCTTCTTGGGATCCTCTTTGCCGAAGCGTTCGGCGTATTCGACTGCAGCAGCAGCGGAAATAGCATCGTCCCGGAGTAGAGATTCGAGCACCTGCTTGCCTTGGTCGTTCTTGCCAAGTTCAAACAAGGCCTGCGCGAAACGCAAAAGGTCTGCAGGATCTAGGTTGCGCTGCGCGAGGGAAAGCTCGCGCAAGGCTTCGAGAGTGCCTGTCCAGTCCTGGGAGGCATGCAAGATTTGCGATTTCAAACGCAGGATCGTGGCTGTTGGCGGTTTGGACAATTCGGCGGCTTTGTCGATGGCTTTGAGCGCATCGGGAAAATTTCGCAAGTTGTATTCTGCGAGTGCGAGTAGGCGCCAAGCGTTGGCATCGTCGAGTTCGATGGATGCATCTTTGAGCAAGTCGCGCGCTTCCACATATTTGTGTTCCGCAGAGAGCACTTCGGCGCGCGCAAGTCGCGTTCGTGCATGCGAAGGATATTTCTTGATCATCTTGTCCAAAACGACGCGTGCTTCGTCGATCTGTTCCTGTCGGACATACAAATCGACCAATGCGCCGAGAACAGGTTCCGGATTTTCGACGGACTTGGCCGTCTCGTCGAGATGGCGAATGGCTTCTTCCACTCGTTTGTTGTCTTGCAAATATTTTGCGTAGATCACATGCGCTGCAACGTTGTCGGGCTGCTGATCGAGCAATCGGCGCAACACTTGTTCTCCGGATCGTCCGTGCTGCGCTTCAAAAGCTGCATAGCGGAGCCACACCGTGAGATTTTCCGGCATGGTCTCGATGGTTTTTTCGAGAACCCAGCGTTCGAAGTCCTCATCTTGGATACGCATGGCGTAGGAGAGGGCTTCGAGACTGACTTGCTGCACACCGGGTTCGTCCTTTTCGGAGGCCAAGGTGAAGGCATTGCGAAATGCATCTTTTGCTTCGCTTTGATGCCCTCCCCAGCTTGCGTACACGCGTGCAAGTTCGAAGGTGGCGTTCCAGAGATCGGGATTGATTTCCAAGGTTCGTTTGAATGCGGACTCGGCAGCAGCAAAGATCGTCGGATCGGTCGGCTCTTGCGCGAGCTGTGCTTTGCGAATTCGCGCGCGATGAACACGGCCGAGTTGGAGGTGATTCATCGCATCGAGCGGTGCCGCTTCGATGGCCGAATTTGCCCAGCGCAACGCTTCGGCGAGGTCGGAGCGTACGAGCGCGATTTCGGATTTGCGTACATGTGCAAGTGCATTCTTGGGATTGGCAGCGAGAACTTCATCGACGATTTTGTCGGCTTGCGCGAGATCGGAGCCGAGCAAGAGCCCTGCGAAGGAGAGAGCTACTTCTTCATTTGCGGGATCGAGGCGTCGCGCTTCTTGGTAATAGAAAATGGCATCGGGTGCGTGTCCTCGCATCTGCAAGTTTTTGGCGAGTTCAAAATTGACTTGCGAGTCGGAAGGCTTGAGTTTGAGCGCGTTTCTGAGCTCGATATACGCTTCTTCGTGTTTCCTCGCTGCAGAATATTTTTCGGCGCGATGCATATGTGTTGCGAATTTTTGTTCGCTGGATAGACATCCCGCAAACAAAGTGACACAAAAAAGAAAAATAAGAGCGAAACAAGAACGCGCTTGCGGCATGGAGTCTCCTAGGGATTTTCTTTCTCGAGGGTTGCGATCAAGGCTTTGGCTTGCGGTGCTTCCGGGAAACTGCCACCTGCAAGAGCCAGACGAAATTCAGCGAGTGCCAAACTTTTTTGACCCAGTTCCATCAGTGTGAGCCCGAGTCGATAGTGGGTTGATGTCATCTGTGGTGCGAGTTTCAGTGCGCTGCGGTAGGCCTTTTCGGCATTCGCGTGATCGCCGGCTTTGAAGTATGCCCAACCGAGGGTGTCGAGCGCTTCCGGAGTCGGATCGAGGTGGACGGATTCTTTTGCGAGCTGAAGCGCGGAGTCGAGTTCTTTTCCGGAATCGGCAAGCAGCCAGGCGAGATCGTTGCGCGCCGCAGCATGCACGAAATCGCGTCGAACGACATCACGCAAAAGTGTCACTGCTTTTTCACGTTCGTTTTTGAGCAGATAAATCTGCGCTTGGCGATACAGATAGTCTGCGTGTTGAGGATCGATCTCCGCGGCCTTCTTGAAAAATTCGAGTGCGCGATCGTACTGACCGCGCTGGATGGCGAGGGCGCCGAGTCCTTCGAGAGGGCGAGCAAATTTTTTGTCGAGTGCAGTCGCTTTTTCGAGCGCGGCTTGCGCTGCATCAAGTTGGTTCAAATTGCCAAGAGCGCGTCCTTGCAGATCGTACAACGCGCTTGAATCCGGGCGTGCTGCAATGGCGCGATTTATTTTTTGAAGCGCAAGATCTCCTTGCCCCGTGAGCAAGAGGTTGTCGATGTAAGCAGCGAGTAGCGGTTCTTCTTCCACGGAGAGAAGTTCGGATTTCGTACCTTCGAGGATGCGGATTGCGGCTTTCGACGGTGACTCACCTGCGTTTTGGGCTTTCAACTTGGCGAGGTTGACCTTTTCGAGTGTGATCCGGATCGGATCCGTGAAATGCGCCTCATTCTCTTTCAGGATGGTCTCGGCCTGTTCGATGCCTCCAAGGGCTGCGAAAGCGCGTACCAAAATCCAGATGGCATCCTGATCTTTGCGACTGGGGTTTCGCAGGTCGCGATTTTTGAGGTGGTAGTTCGCGAATTCGATCGCGGTCTTGTATTCGCCTTGGAAAAAATACAATTCTGCGAGTACGGCGGCGGCGTCTGTTTTGCCCGGTTCGGAACGATACGATTCACGCAGTTCCGACGCAGCACGCTCGTACTGGCCAAGTTCAAAAGCTGCTTTTCCGGCAAGGAAGCGCACTACAGCGTTGTTTGGCCACTCGCGGATTCCTGCGTCGAGCTTGTCGAGCGCCGCCTGTGGGTTTCCCTCGAGAAGGAGAATGCGTCCCTCGAGCAGATTGCGATACATGGGAGAGTCGATTTTTTGAATGGTTGCGCGCGCGTTTTTGAAATCGCGTGCATCGATGTAGATGTCTGCTTGTTCGAAAAAAAGTTCGGGGGACTTGGTCGGGGAGAGTTCCTCACCGCGACTCATAGCTTGAGTCGCAAGCGTGCCTTGCCCGCGTATCTTGTGGAATTCGGCAAGGCGAAACCAGGTTTCTGCAGAATTGATTTTGTTGGCCGCTTCGGTGAACACGGTTTGCGCCTCGTCGAATTTGTTCTGTTGTTGCAGGCGTTTGGCATACGCCAAGCGCAGCGACGCTTGATCCGGTTTCCGTTGGATGGCTGCTTCCCAGAGCCGGTTCATTTCGTCGGTGCGCTGCGTTCGATCAAAATACTCTGACACAAAAACGAGTATGGTAATTTCCGACGGATAAGCCACGAGCATGGCTTCGGCTTCGCGTCGGAGGGCGGTTTCGTTTTTGCTGCGGTCGTAGAATTTGGCGAGTTCGATCCAGCCGAGCGCGGGGTTCGGTGCCGGGTAAGTTTTGCTGAGGTCGCGGGCTTTCTGGAAGGCCGCTTCTGCCTCGGGCATTCGGTTCAGAGCGAGAAGAGCTTCGCCTTTTGCGAGATGCGCTGCGTAATGATTGGGAACCAGTTCGAGCACGCGATCGGCGTCGGAGAGTGCATCGCTATAACGCGTTGCGAGAAAGTTGGTTTGTGCGCGAGTAAAGAGCGCCAACACATTTTTGGGATCTTTTTCGAGCACCAGATCAACGACGCGTAGTGCTTCGTTGAAGTTTTGCGTTCCAAGATAAACGCTGGCAAGGGCATTGCCAGACACGACTGTGTGTTGTGGATCGAGCAAGGCTTTTTCGAGAGGCCAAACGGCAAGGCCGGGTTGGCGTGTCTGAATCAGAGCGACGCCAAGCAGGTGGTTCGCTTCGGGCTGGTCGGGGACCGACTTCAAAATTTCGCGTAAGGGTTCGATGGATTCTTGAAATTTGCCATCGTTCTGCAGGGCTGACACAGTTTCGAGTTGCGACGCAACGTCCTGCCCGCACGCAACGAGAAAGAGGGCTGCAAACAAGAAAGAAAAGAGAGAGGAGTTTCGTCTTTGTGCTGTGCTGTCGGTATCGCAGCGTCGCCGTAAGTGTTGCGTCCGCAAGCTTTCGATTTGGGCAGGTGCGTGGTGCGGTAGCGATCGATTGGGGTGGTTCTTGCGCGAGCAAAGCATTTGGATTTACAACCTCCAAGACCTCAAGAGGCCGCTAGTATAGAGGCGGGTTTTCGGCGGGGTAAGGGGTTCGTTCCTCGAGAATCGCGCTGCGCTGCGTCAAAGGTTCACTTTCGATTTTGCACCTCGGCGCGTTCGAGAATATCGAGCTGTATTTTGTGTTAGGGTTTGCCGCTAAGGTGCCCAAGACAGAACATTTTGAAGCGAGCGCTGCAGGTCGGATCCGTCGGTGCTGCGCGTGTGCAACCCAAGCGAGGTCCATTCCAAGTGATACAGCGGATTTTTCGATCGCCGAAAACCTATTTTTTTCTGATTGCAGCGTTGGTGATTTTGTTAGCGCTAAGTCAAGTGGTGCAAATCCACATCCCCGCGCGATCACGAGGCAGCATCGAGGATCTCGCGTCCTTGCGCGAACGCAAAGTGAATGTGGTCTTTGTGCTCGTCGATACACTGCGTGCGGATCGCTTGAGTACCTACGGCTACGAACGTCTTACGAGTCGCTACCTTACCGACGCAGCGAGTGTTGGGATTTTGTTTCGGCACAACCTCTCTCAATCGAGCTGGACCAAGTCCTCCATGGCGTCGATCTGGACAGCGACGTATCCGAACCTGAACGGTGTAACACGATTTTCGGACGGACTCCCCGAAGAGCTCAAACTTCCGGCGGAGATTTTCAAAGATGCGGGCTATCGCACCGTCGGTTTGTACCGCAACGGCTGGGTCGCTCCCAATTTCGGGTTTTCCCAAGGTTTCGATCAATACCAAAATCCGATTGCATCCTGGACGCCGGAAAAAATTGAAAAGCGCACCATTTCTTCCTACAAGCTCAGTGGTTCGGATCAGTCGGTGACCGAATCGGCGATCGAATTTTTGAATGATGCCGGGAAGGATAAGCCGTTCTTTCTCTACCTGCATTACATGGATGTACACCAATATGTGTTTGACGACACTTCCGATTTCGGTGTTACTTTTTCGGATTACTACGACAATTCGATTTCTTGGGTAGACAAAAATATCGGCATGTTTCTTTACGAGCTCGACAAGCGCGGGCTGTCGAAGAACACCGTCGTTGTCTTTGCGGCGGATCACGGCGAAGCGTTTATGGAACATGGCACCGAGGGGCATGCACGCAATCTTTACCACGAAGTGACAGAGACGCCCTTCGTGATTGCTCTGCCGTTTCGCTTGAAGGAGAGTCTCGTCATCGACGAATGGGTGCAGAATGTGGATATCTGGCCCACGATTCTCGACATGCTGGGGCTGCCGTCGATTCCGGGTGCACAAGGAAAATCGCTTTTGCCGTTGATCTATGCGACGGCACGCGGCGAGACGCCTCCGGCGGAGTTTCTCAATCGCCCGGGCTTTGCGTATCTCGATCGTACCTGGGGAAGCGATCGCGCAAAGCCGGATCCGTTGATCGCAACGACCTACGACGAACATCGATTGATCGTTCCCATGTGTTTCCACGGACGAACCGAACTTTACGACATCGCCAAGGATCGTGGCGAGAAACAAAATCTTGCACGTCGTGCTTCTCGCTTACGCGAAAATTTGACGGAGCGTTTGATTGGTTTCTTTGCGCTGCCGGACACGGGATTTGCCGCGACCAAGAACGAAGTCGATACGCTCATGCGCGGCCAGTTGCTTGCGCTTGGCTATGTGCTCGACGATCACGAGCGTGCGAAGATGCGCGGTCCGGATGGCGAGGATCCGCGCGGTTGTGAAAAGCCGAGTTTGCCCGCGCTGGATCACGCAGCGACGGAACCCGAAGACTCCGAAGATATCATCGAGCCCGACGTGTTGAAGTTTTACACCAAATAGTTTCGGTTGAGATCTCGTTGCTCGGCATGTTTTTCGAGTGCGAGTTCGATTAGCGTTTCGAGTAGCGCCGGATAAGCCACGCCGCTCGCTTCCCAGAGCCGCGGAAACATCGATACCGACGTAAAACCAGGCAGGCTGTTGATTTCGTTCAAAAAGAATTTTCCGGTTTGCCGTTCGAGAAAAAAATCGACACGTGCAAAGCCACTTGCATCGACGAGCGAGAAGGTTTGCAGGGCAAGCTGCTTTACGGCTTCGGTTTCCGACGGAGAAAGAGGTGCGGGGACGAGCAGTTCCGTCGAATCGTCTTGGTACTTGGCGGCGTAATCGTAAAACTCGCTCTTCGGACGAATCTCGCCGGGAATCGACGCTTTGGGCGCATGATTGCCGAGCACAGCGACTTCGATCTCGCGCGCATCGATGCCTCGCTCGATCAAGACCTTGGTATCGAGCTTTGCGGCAGCTTGCAGGGCCGGCAGAAGATCGGCCTTTTGTTTGACTTTCGTGATTCCCACCGACGAGCCGAGGGAAGCGGGTTTGACGAAAACAGGAAACCCAAGCTCGTTTGCGACGCGCGTCTCGAATTCTGCGCGATGTGCATCGAGTGACACGATTTCGTGTCGCGTGAGCGTGAGCCAGGGAACGACGGGGATGCCACCTTTTTCGAGCAAGCGCTTCGTTATGTCTTTGTCCATTTGGACGGAGGAAGACAGAACGCCCGAGCCGACGTAGGGTACACCGGAAAGTTCGAGCAATCCCTGCAAGATGCCATCTTCGCCGCCCGTGCCGTGAATGATCGGAAAGAAAAGATCCAGATCGAGTTTGCGTCCGTCGGAGGGACAGAACAGCGTCGGTGAACCCGGAACGGGGAGGATCCAAACTTCAGGGCCGCGCAGGCCGTCTTGCAGCGATGCCGTTGGATCGCCCAAGTGGAAACAACCTTTGTGATCGACGCCGAGCGGAATCACTTCGAAGCGGTTGGGATCGAGCGCCTTGCGGATCGAAGTCGCCGAGACGATCGACACTTCGTGTTCAACCGAACGGCCACCGTAGAGCAGGCCCACGCGCATCTTGTTCATTTTCTCTCCCTCGATTTTTTCAGAGCATAACGCTTGGATTGTGTCTTGCCGTGGCTTGCTTGACCTGTTTGCAGCGAGTTCGTACCCTCGCTTCCATGTCCCAAACTTCCTATGCCGTGCAATCGGATTTTGCCTCCGAAGCGCTTCAAAAAGAACATGTACTCACGCAAATTTTGCAAGATGCCGACCGTTTGATCGTGGCGTATTCGGGGGGTGTCGATTCGGCGTATCTTGCGCTTCAAGCGCACCGTGCGCTTGGTGCCAACGCGCTTGCGCTCACTGCTCTTTCGCCGTCGTATCCGCATGTGCAACGCGAAATGGCCGAGCGTATCGTGCGTGAGTTTGGATTTGCCCACGAGTATGTGGATACGCGCGAGATGCAGAACGCGGCGTATGTGCAAAACGAAATGGATCGCTGCTATCACTGCAAGTCCGAGTTGTTTTCCGTGTTGCAGCAGTTACGCGAAGAACGCGAATTTTCGGCGATTGCGTATGGCATCAACGCCGACGATACGCGGGATTTTCGACCGGGGCATCGTGCCGCGCGCGAGCGAGGCGTACTTGCGCCGTTGCTCGACGCAAATCTTTCGAAAGCCGAGATTCGATTTCTTTCGCGTCGCGCCGGGCTTCCGACGGCAGATTTGCCGGCTTCGCCTTGCCTTGCCTCGCGTTTGCCGTACGGCACATCCGTTACAAAATTGCGTCTCGAACAGATTGAAGAAGGCGAGCAGCGTTTGCGTGCGCTCGGTTTTCGTGAGTTTCGTTTGCGCCATCACGGCGATTTTGCGCGTATCGAAATCGCGGCAGACGAGCTAGAGCTGGCGCTCGATTTGCGGATGACACAAAAAATTGTCGAACAAATCGAACCGCTCGGTTTTCGCGAAGTCGTGATCGACCGCCGCGGTTATCGTCCGGGCTCGCTGAATGAAGGTCTTGTTTTGCGGAGTGACGAGAATCCTCCTTCGCTGGAAGGGAGTGCGCAATGAGGCATCCGCTTCTCGAAACGAAAGGTGCGCCGCGGGATCTTGGTCTTGCGCAAGGCGTTGCGTATCGCACAGAGATTCAAAAAAACATTGCAAGTTATCGTCGGGCTTTGCATGCCGATCGCTCGGTCTTGCGGACGATCCTCGGTTTGAGTTCGAAAGCGTCCGCAGTGGCGCGCGATCTGTCGCGTTTTTTTCCGCATCACGCCGAGCGCTATGAAGGCCTTGCGCGTGGCGCAGGTGTATTGCCGAGTGATCTGATGGAGGTGCTCGCAGTCGAGTTGGGCGGTGCGACGGGCGCAGCTCCCTCGACGCTGGGATTACACTTGGGTGTGATCGATCAAGGTTCTGCACCGCAACCGCTTCTCCTCAAAACCGTGGAGACGGGAGCTCGCGTGCAGCGCAAACTGGTGGCGCGCAAGACATCGCCCGACAACGGTTATGTGTCGATTGAACTCGTTTTTCCCGAGGTCGCATTTTCGATTGCAGGCGTCAACGAATGTGGGCTGGCGATGGTTGCTTCTGCGCCGAGTGAAACGCGTGCGTTCCTGGATTTGATCTCCGCTCCGGCAAGTTTGCTCGGTCAAGATTGTTTGCTTCGTTTTGACACGGCGGAAAAAGCAATTGACTGGTGCATGACGCGGCCGGCAGGGGGATTTGTGGATTTGCTCTTTGCCGATGCGGCCGGCACTTTGATGGGCATCGAGATTCGCGGCAAAGAGCGCAAACTCGCGTTGCCCTTCGGCGGAGTTTTGTTGAACATGCCCGAGCAGGCGCGCTCCCTCGCGCTGCAGAAGCAAATTCAACATGCCGACATGTCCTCGCACGAAGTACTCTGGAATGTGTTGCAGGGACACGCCGTGGGAGCAGAGACGATCCTTGCACCGTGTCGTCATGGCGCGTGGTTCGAAACATCGTCGGCGCTGATCGTGGAGCCACATACGCGAAGTTTGCGTTGGAGCGATCATGCTCCGTGCATTTCGCGCTTCGATTCGCTTTCTTCTGTCACACTCGAAGGAGCTTCGGATTCATTCCGCTCCATGCATGCGGGTTGATTTTTCACCGACGGAAAGCAGAAACCCTGGTTTGAAAAAGGCGTCAATTCCGGGAATGGTCCAAGGCTCCACGAGATGTCTCGTTTTTCGCAGATCAAAAAAGAGAAGAGACACCAAAAAGCGTTAGAGCAGCGGTCGTGAGGGTTCGCTTCGCGACGCGCGACGGCGACGCGGGCGGCGACTTTCCGATTGGGCATGGCCAGCGGGTTTCGGATGTTCGGCAGAGGACGCGTGCTGAGCGCCACGCTTCCGGGGGCGACGCTTCGATTTTTGGGGTGATGTTCGTGTGGCTGCCGCATCGGCAGCATCGCCTTCCGCGTCGAGCCATTCTTCGGATTCTTCCGTCGCTGCAATACTCGGGAATGGCGGTAAATCGGCAGGCAAGTCTTTGGGCAGTTTGCGCTCGCTGACCTTGATGCCATTTACGTTTTGCATGTATCGGAAATTTCCAATATCGAGGCCCGACACGAGCGAGACCGCCACGCCCTTGTTGCCTGCGCGTCCGGTTCGTCCCGTGCGATGCACATAGACTTCGGGTGAATCGGGAGTCGCATAACTTACGACCATCGGCAAACCACTGATGTCGATGCCTCGTGCAGCGACGTCGGTTGCGACGAGAAACTGCAGCTTGCCCGCGCGCAATTGATGCAACGCTTTTTCGCGTGCAGCCTGGGAAAGATCGCCGGAGATTTCCGAGGCATTAAAACCGAGTTGCTTCAAGCGTGTCGCAACGAAGTGTACATCGGCCTTGGTGTTGCAGAAAATGATTGCACTCTCCGGTCGATCGAGCAGAAAGAGTTTGGCAAGTGTCGCCACTTTGTCGTTTTGTCGGCACTGGATGAATTGGTGCTCGATGAGTTGCGGCGAGAGGTCTTCTTCCGAGAGGCTGATCATTTCCGGTTCGCGCAAAAACGCACGCGCGAGTGAACGCACGCGCTCCGCCATCGTCGCCGAAAACAGACAAGCTTGGCGTTTGGCGGGCAAGGAGCGCTGAATCTTTTGAATGTCGGGCCAAAACCCTTGCGAAAGCATTTCGTCGGCTTCGTCGAGAATCACGATTCGCGTTTGATCGAGTTTGAGCTTGCCGGAATCCAAATGGTCTTGAACACGTCCCGGTGTACCCACGACGATTTGATCGCCGCGCGAAAGTCCTTCGGTTTGCGGTCCGTATGCGACGCCGCCGTAGATCGGGAGCGCACGCACGCCGCGATTTTTTCCGAGCTGCGCGAGTTCGTTGCAAACTTGACTTGCGAGTTCGCGCGTTGGCACCAAGACCAACGCTTGAGGTGCATGCAACGCGGGATCCACGAGCGTGACCACCGGAATGCCAAAGGCGCCCGTTTTGCCGCTGCCGGTCTGTGCTTGAACGATTAAATCCTTGCTCGCAAGCAAGCGCCCGATGACTTGCTCTTGCACGGCCGTAGGTCGCGTCCAGCCAAGGGATTGAATTCCATCTAAAACGTCTTTGGGCAAATCTCCAAGATCTGCAAATTCAGCTGCCAAATTTTCTCCAGGTTCGTGAGGCTCTCAAGGAAGGTGCCGACAGGTTTCGAAGGAACCTGCGGTCGGCGCGGTCTCGTTTTGGCCGTATTGGTTTGGAGCAGACTATACGCACTTGCCTATCAACGCAAGCGCGAGGGCGTGCTAGGCTGCGGCGCATGGCACGCATTACGCCCGAGGAAATCAAACAAATCGCTGCGCTGGCACGCTTGTCGCTCGCGCCGGAGGAGGTCGTGCCTCTTTGCCGCGACCTCGATTCGATGCTCGATTACGTCGGTTTGCTCGCAGAGATTGACACGCGTGATATCGAACCGACAGCGCAAATCGTGCCTGCAGCAAGCATGCTGCGGGTGGACAAAGCCGGTGCAAGTTTCAATACAGCGCTCGCGCTCGCAAATGCGCCCGCCTCCGAAGGCGCTGCGTTTCTGGTTCCCAAAGTGATCGAGGAAGAAGGCTGAGATGGCGGCGGGTTCGATTCCGCTCGGAACGTGCGCCGAACTGCGCCGTGCACTCGATACGGGTTCGGTGTCGGCAGTGCAAATCGTCGAGACAGCACTTGCTCGCGCTCGCACGCTTGATCCCATGTTTCACGCGTTTCTCGGGATGCGCGAAGAAAGAGCGCTCGAACAGGCCGCTGCCGCAGATGCGCGCAGATTACGCAAAGAAGTGTTGTCTCCGCTCGACGGAATTCCGATTGCGATCAAAGACAATCTGGCGCACGCCGGTGAACCGACGACGTGTGCGTCGCGCATTCTCTCGGGCTATGTATCGCCCTACACGGCGACCGCAGTGGCGCGTCTTGAAGCGGCGGGAGCCGTGATTCTTGGCCGCACGAACCTCGACGAATTCGCGATGGGTTCTTCGACGGAAAATTCGGCGTTTGGGCCAACGCGAAATCCGTGGGATCGCACGCGAATTGCCGGCGGCTCGTCGGGCGGCTCGGCGGTGGCCGTGGCCGCAGGCATCGTGCCGGTGGCACTGGGTAGCGACACGGGAGGCTCCATTCGGCAACCCGCAGCCTGCACGGGAGTCGTGGGGCTCAAGCCGACCTACGGTCGTGTATCGCGCTACGGGCTCGTCGCGTTTGCGTCGTCGCTCGACCAGATCGGACCTTTCGGGAGGAGTGTGGCCGATTGTGCGACGGTGCTCGAAGTGATCGCAGGGCACGATCCCAAGGACGCAACGTCACTTCCGGAGTCAACGACACTTTCTTGTGACAAATGGAATGGTGACGTTACGGGCATCGTCATCGGATTGCCGAAAGAATTTTTCTGCACCTCGGGACTCGATCCGGCGGTGCGCGATCGTGTGCACGAAGCGGTGGCGCATCTCGAAAAACGTGGTGCGAGTGTGCGCGAAGTTTCGCTGCCGCACACGAAGTATGCGATTGCGACCTATTACTTGATTGCGACCGCCGAGGCTTCGAGCAATCTCGCGCGCTTCGACGGTGTGCGTTATGGGCACCGCAGTGCCGAAGCGCATGATCTCGATACGATGTATCAGGCGACGCGTTCGGAGGGATTCGGTGCCGAAGTGAAACGTCGCATCATGCTTGGCACCTATGTGCTCTCCGCCGGTTATTACGACGCGTACTACCGCAAAGCGCAGCAAGTGCGCACGCTGCTCCGCCGTGATTTCGATCAAGCCTTTACGCAATGCGATCTGATCGCGGGGCCGACGATGCCGGAAGTAGCGTTTGCGATGGGTACGAGAACGGCCGATCCGGTGACGATGTATCTCTCCGATGTGTATACGGTATCGGCAAATCTCGCGGGTATTCCGGGGCTGTCGTTGCCCTGCGGCTTTCACGACGGGATGCCGGTGGGCCTGCAATTGCTCGGCAAGCCGCTTGACGAATCAACACTTCTCCGTGTCGGTGATGCCTATCAACGCGAAACGGACTGGCATTTGCGTCGTCCACCGGAGCGCACGGCATGACGCGCAGCAACGTGGCAGCGAATGCATTTGAAGTTGTGATTGGTCTTGAAGTGCATGTGCATCTCAAGACCGAGTCGAAGATGTTTTGCAGTTGCGCAGTGTGCTACGGCGAGTCGCCCAACACACGAACGTGTCCGACCTGTCTGGCGCTGCCGGGTGCGTTGCCGGTGATGAACGCGCACGCCGTCGAACTTGCTGTGCGCGCGGGGCTTGCGCTCGGGTGCGAGGTTCGTGAGCGCTCGGTGATGGCGCGTAAGAATTATTTTTACCCGGATTTGCCGAAGGGCTATCAAATTTCGCAATACGATCAGCCGCTCAACGCACGCGGATTTCTCGAAATTTCCGTCGAGGATGAAGGAGTTTGGACAACGAAGAAGGTCGGAATTACGCGAATCCATCTCGAGGAAGACGCCGGGAAGTCGATTCACGAAGATGGTGTCGCCGGTGCGGATGTTTCGCATATGGATTTGAACCGCTCGGGAGTGCCGCTGATCGAGATCGTTTCCGAGCCCGATTTGCGTTCGGCAAAAGAAGCGGGTGCCTATTTGCGCGCGCTGCATGACGTGATCTGTTACATCGGCGTGTCGGATGCCGACATGGAAAAAGGTCAGTTTCGCTGCGATGCAAATGTTTCGCTGCGTCTGCTCGAAAAAGCGGGCAGCGACGAGTTCGGGACGCGTACCGAGATCAAAAATTTGAATTCATTTCGTTTTGTCGAAGAGGCGATCCAAGCCGAAGTGAAGCGTCAGAAAAAAATTCTCGAACAAGGTGGTGCGATCGTGCAGGCGACGCTGGCTTTCGATCGTCATGCGAAACAAACTCGTGTACTGCGTATCAAAGAGAATGCGCACGATTATCGCTATTTTCCCGATCCCGATCTTCTGCCGGTGGCAGTCGACACGATGCAGATCGCACGCATCCGTGCCGCTTTGCCCGAGCTTCCGACACAGAAACGCGAACGATTCCAAACGCAGTACGGCCTTTCTGAATACGACGCGCGTTTGCTTACGGCGTCGCGCGAGCTTGCAGATTTTTTCGAGGCAGCGACGAAAGAACATGGCAAAGCCAAGTCGGTCGCAAACTGGATTTTGCGCGATCTGCTCAAGCTTTTGAAGCAGCACGAAACGGATCTCGTCAACCTCGCGCTTTCTGCGGCAACATTTGCGAGATTGATTCAGCTCGTGGAAGCGGGCAAGATCACGCCGAAGAGTGCGCAGGAAATTTTGCCCGAATTGGCGATGCGCGGAGGAGAGCCCGAGACGCTCGTCGCTGCACGAGGGCTTGAAGTCGTGCAGGATACGGGTGTACTTGAGAGTGCTGCGGCCGAGGTGATTGCAGCGAACCCTGACGCAAAAGAGCGTTATCTCGCAGGGGAAGAAAAAGTCTTGAACTTCCTGATGGGCCAAGTCATGAAGCGAACGCAGGGGAAAGCGAGCCCTGCTCAGGTGCGTGAATTCTTGAT
The DNA here is from genome assembly GCA_018262735.1 of Geobacter sp. Lineage (GTDB taxonomy): Bacteria > Myxococcota_A > UBA9160 > UBA9160 > JADFDR01 > JADFDR01. The sequence goes on along the minus strand of JADFDR010000004.1, from coordinate 4,572 downwards.
TCAAAAATTCAAGGAGTAAGTCGTGAAAATTTTGCGCTATGTGGCTTTTGGCATTCTCGGAGTTTTGTTGATTGCGTTTGTCGTGGCAGCAATCGTGTTGCCGCGCGTGGCTTCGAGTCCCGAAGTGCAGGCCAAGATTAAAGCGGCGGCCCGTAGCGCACTCGAGCGTGAAGTGGCCTTCGAAGGTTTGTCTTTTGGTCTCTTCCCGCCGAAACTCGTCGTCGAAAAAGTGCGTGTCGCCGGCGAAACATCCAAAGACGAACCTTTGTTGCAAGCGGACAGGATCGATTTGCGTGTGGCGTTGTTGCCTTTGCTTTCGCGCTCGGTGGTGGTCGACTCGCTCGTGATCGACGCAGCGACGGTGTATCTCGTGCGCGACAAAAAAGGTTTGCGTCTCCCCGGTAAGCAAAAGGATGCAGCGCCGGAGGCGACGAAGCCGGAGGAAAAACCGAGTGCGCCGGCAGGACTTTCGCTCGCGGTCCGCAGCTTGCAACTCAAAAATATGACACTGATCTTTGACGACCGCAGTCTTGCCAAGCCGGTGCTTTGGAAAATTCACGATTTGGGTTTGCAGGCGAGCCTTGCGCTAAAGGGCGAGGCATGGTTCATCGACTTTGCGCTCAAGGCGGCGCTGAATGAGGGTTCGATCGCCGGGAAAGGCCGTGTGGCTTCGTCGGGTGACATCGATGCGTCACTCGATCTTGCCGCGATCGATCTTGCGCCGTTTTCTGCGTATCTCGGACGCGGACAAAAACTCGCGGGAATCGCGCGCGGCGATTTTGTGATCGCCGGCAAGCCGTCGGAAATCGAGAAGATCAAACTGGATCTCTCCGTCGAAAAAAGCGCATTTCAGTTTGATGACGTGAGTTTGATCGGTGTGCTGAAAGTGCAAACCGATCTTGCGGGGCTTCCGCCGAAAGGCTCGGGTACGTTTGCGGTGGACGCGACGAAAGCGGAAGTCCTGTACGGAAATACTTTTCGGAAGCCGAGCGGCACCGACGCAAAAATCGAGGGCCGTTTGGTGCCAAGTGAAGAAGGTTCTCTCGCTTTCGCAATCGACAATCTCAAATTGCACACGACTCAATGGCAAGGAGACGTTCACAAGGCGAAACGAGTTCGTGTTGCTCTCAAACCGTTCCGCCTCGAGTTGAAGGGTTGGGACAAGTTGATTCCGGCTCTTGCCGCCCATCCGCTCTCGGGCGCGATCGACTCCGAGCCGTTGCAAATTTTGACTTCGCCTCTCGACTTGCAAGGTCGTTTTCGTTTCGAGGATCTGACGTATGCCTTGCATGAATCCGGGCGGGTGACACTTCGCGGTGACGTCCTCGCCAAAGGCGATGCGATCGAGTTTGATCCGATCGATATCGTGCTTGCCGATCAGGTGATCAAGGCGTCGGGTGCCGTGACCGGGCTTGGCAAAAAGACGGCCTATCGTCTGGCGCTCTCCGGCAAAGCGCTCGAGATGGAGAAACTTTTTGGCGAACTTTCGAAGTCGGAACCGGCGCTTTCGGGTCTGATGGATTTTCGCGGTGACGTGCGCGGCGAGATGGGAAATCGTCCACCGACGCAAACTGCGATCGGACAGATCCAATTTCAGGCTGGCCCCGGAAAAATCAAAGGTGTGTCGATTCTCGACGGAGCTTTTTCGGGGATCTCTACCGTCGCTGAGGCGGCTGTGCTCGTCGGCAAAGCGCGCGGCAAGGATTTCGAAAAATACTACGACGAGGAATTCGAGGATGCGTCCGGCACGCTTCACATCGCGGATGGTCTTGCCAAGACCGACGATCTCAAGCTCGTTTACAAAAACTACACCGCAAATCTCAAGGGCACGATCGTGCTCGAGGATCAAAGTCTCGACATGACCGGGCATCTTACGCTCGACGAAGAGATCGATCGCAAGCTTGCCAACGCCGACGAGAAATATGTAGGGCGCAAGCGCACGATCAAAATCACGAAAATTACGGGGACGCTGCAGGATCCGAAGTTTCAACTTTCGACGGCGGACGTGCTGGCGTTTGCTGCGAACTACTCGCTTGCGAAAGACCGCAAAAAACTGACGAAGAAGATTGATGAAAGACTTGGTGAAGGTACGGGCGATCAGGTGATCGGTGTTCTCGAAGGGATTCTCGGTTCGCCTTCCAGCAGTCCGCAAGCCGAGAACCCGCAGAAAGAAAGCACTCCCAAGCAAGAAAGTTCCGTCCCCCCGGAAAACTCCACCCAAGACGCGCCGCCCGAGAAAAAACCGTAACGCCCTTGAGCTGCCTTTTTGCAAGTTTTGCAGCGTGATTTTTCACACACTTGGGGTGTCGTGCTGGCGCAATCGCTTGTGTCGATCCGTGGCGCGACGTCTCACACGAATCCCGCAGTTTTGCGAAGGCAGGAATCCTTGCGGCTTTCGTCGTGAGTTGGTCAATCTCCATCTGCAATCGGTCGATAGAAAGAAAGTTCTGCGGTGTTCAGGCGCAAGAGGGGGACGAGCCTGGATGCACTCGGCAGGAAAGAATGCAGAGTGAGGCGAGGCGAATCGTGTGCGATGAGCGCAGGGTTGCTTCTCATGCAGGGCAAACTCAAGCGACAGGTCGAAGAGCAAGACGTGGGCAAACGGAAGAGGGGTGCGTTTTGTCGGGTACAGTTCTTTGTGTCGATGAAGATCGAAGTTTGACGCAGATCGTGAGTGAGGCGCTTGGTGGTGCAGGGTGCCGTGTGATTCAGGTTCACGACGGTGACGCTGCTTTGCGCGCCGTGCAAGAGCATCGGCCACAGCTCGTGCTGATCGATCTCATGCTGCCCAAGCGCGACGGGTTCGAGGTGATCCAGGAAATTCGCCGCATGCCCGGAGATCTGGCGCGTACGCCAATCGTGATTACGACCGGAGGCGTCAGTACACCGAAATATGTCACGCGAGCCCAAGAGCTTGGCGTGCAAGCATTTTTGACGAAACCGGTTTCGCTCAAGCTTCTCGTCGATACGGTTTCACGCAATCTTGTGTCTCAAGAAGGCTCATCTTCCGTTGGAGAAGATGCTTCGTCAGCAAAAAGAATTTCGGGTGATTTAGTTCGACTTTCGTTTCCTGCGCTCTTGCATCATCTGCACGGGATGCGAGCGACGGGAGTTTTGTTTTTGAGTCATGGAGAAAAACGCAAAGGGATTCAATTCCAAAACGGGTATCCGGTTGCGATCAAGTCGAATCAAGTCAGTGAATGTTTGGGAAATTATTTGGAGCGCATCGGAAAAATCTCGGAGGCTCACTTTCGTGAGTCGATCGAACGTCTCAAGGCGAAGGAAGGAATGCAGGGCGAGATTTTGGTTGCGATGCAGGCGCTCACCGAGGAGGAACTTGTAAGTGCTCTTCAAGGGCAAGTTGACGAAAAGATTTACGAAATTTTTTCTTGGCCTGCGGGCAAGTATCGTTTCGACGTGGGCGGGCAACTCGTGCGTGCGAATACGATTTCGGTGACGATCAGTCCGGCGACGATGATTTTGCGCGGCGTTCTCAAAAAGTTTTCCATCGAACGCGTCGATGCGGTGTTGCGCAAGAATGCCGATTTTTATCTTGTCGACGGAGAAAGCCCGTTTTATCGCTTTCAAGAGATCGATTTTTCTCCCGAGCAAAAAGCCCTGCTTCAAGAACTCGATGGTACGCGCAAGGTGGGTCACTACTTGCAGCAGGCGGAGCCGGTACGCCGTTTTTTGTATGCGATGCTGACGACGGGTTTGCTTGAACTCGACGACGAAGGCGGCATTCCGCGCGCTTTGGTTTCGGACGAGGTGCATGGTGCCGTGGAGCAGGCCGCTGCCATGCGGAAGTCACCGTCGGAACAACCTCGGTTTGATCCTCAGGAAGAAACCTTGCGTCGCGAACTCATGGGGCTCGCGGAGCGTTTCAAGACTTGCGACGACTTCGAAGTGCTCGGCGTGAAAGTGGAATCCACCGACGATGAGGTGCGCTCGTCGTATGTGCGCCTTGCCAAGCAGGTGCACCCGGATCGCTTTAGCAATGCGAGCGAGCCGATGCGCAAACTTGCAGACAATGTTTTTGGACGCGTGGCGGTTGCCTTCGAGCACATTGGAACATTGCAAGCGCGTGCGGAGTATTTCACAAAGCAACGTCGCGCCGCCGAAGAAACCAAGGCGCAAGCCGAAGCGCATCGCATGTTGCAGGCCGAGAATTGGTTTCAGAAAGGCGAGGGTTATCTCAAGATCAAGTCCTACGGCAAAGCCGTCGAGGCATTCGGCATGGCTTGTCACATTTATCCGCAAGAAGGCGAGTATCTAAGCCATCTCGGTTACGCCTTGCACTTGAATAGCCCGGGCAACGAAGTCATTCGCCAAGAGGCGCTGCAGCATCTCGCGAAAGGAATAAAACTGGCGCCGGAACGCGAGAAGTCGTACCTCTTCTTGGGCCGCATCTACAAGGCGGCGAACGATTCGGAGATGGCGCGCAAAATGTTTACGCGCGCCGTTCAAGTAAAAGCGGATTGCCACGAGGCGCTGCAAGAACTTCGTCTCCTCAATCTCCGCGAGGAGAAGGGGAAAAGCTTCATTAAGAAGATCTTGCGTCGGTAAATCCCC
>JADFDR010000049.1 GCA_018262735.1 Geobacter sp. | reverse complement strand
CGATCACGGCAACGACCAGGAAACTCAGATACAAATCGCGGCGGCGGCGTTTCAAATCGCTGAGTGCCGCGCGCTCCAGCTCGGCTGCACTCGGCGCGCGCGGAGCATCATGGAACTGCGGAAGCCTGTCTGCATCCGACGGTAAATCCGACTTGGGATCGGAGGGATCTCGAGCGTTCATCGAAGCGATTTCCTCTTCTTGAATGCGAAGCTCAAACCCCGAAGTTCCACACTCGAACGCGACCTTTGCAATGCGAAATTGCGCGACTCTTTTGGAATCAAGTCCACGATTTGACCTCGTGCACGGAATCTGCTGCAGTCGAGAAAGCGCACAAAAGTATTCCCTCGGGAAATTCTAAGGAAAACATGCGGGGATTTTGCCGCAAGCTTCTCTAAGCTCCTGAAAATCCTAATTAAATCTATTCTGCCCTGCAATCAAAACCCTTCAAGCTGCGGACGAAATAGGTCGATGTTGTCGAGTGCCTTCCCGGCAATTCTTCCGGCGGAATGCACTTCGACCCATTGATGGAGTTCAGCGTCCATGCTCGAGCGTCAGCGTGAGCAATTTTTTGCCAATCCGAGCAACCGTGTTGCCTTCGCGGCGCTCGAAGAAAGCGACTATCTCAATGCGCACTGGGACTCGCTGGTCGAACTCTATCAGAAGCGTCTCGCAGCACCCGATCTCGAGAAGGATCCGACGGAAAAAACGCGAATCCTTTTGCGCTTGGCGCATGTCCTCGACGAGCGTTGTGGGCGCAAAGACGAAGCCTTCGCGATCTATCAGCAAATTTTGCAAACCGCACCCAAGAACCGCGTGGCACTGCAACGGCTACGCCAAATCCACACCGAGCGCGAACAGTGGGAAATGGTTTTGCAAATGGCGGAACTCGCCGAGCAAGCGGATCTCCCGCCGCTCGAGCAAAGCGAACTGCAAACGGAAATGGGAGAGGTCTGGCTCGACAAGTTGCACGACGCCGAACAAGCGCGGGTGCTTTTTGGACGCGCGTGTCAGGAGGGAACTCCGAGCCCGCGCGCGTTGCGCGGCCTTGCAAAAAGCCTGCGCATCCTACACCAAGAAGTGGAGGCCGAAAAAGTATTGCAACAACTGATCGAGCGCACAGGCTCGGGGGCTCCCTGTGCCAAAGCCCTGATCGAGTTGGCCATGCTCTACGACGAGCTACCCGATCGCACAAACGACGCAGCTTCCCTCTACCAACGCGCGCACACCGAGGATCCGAAAAACCTCGACGCCATCGAAGCCCTCATCCTTCTCGCCATGACGCAAAATCAGTGGGAAGTTCTCCAGGATCTGCAAGAACGTCACTTCCAGCTCGCCACCGGCGCGCGAATGCGTGCAGCCATTGCGCTCGAAGCGGGCCTCTTGCAACTCGAACGCTTGGGCAACACGGGGCTTGCGCGCCACTGGCTCGAACGCGCGCGGCAACTCACACCCAACGACACGGAAGTCCATCTCGCCTTCGCCACGCTTGAGCGCACGGACAACAATCCGCTCGGTCAAAAAGAAGCACTCGATCAATTGGTTAAAATTTCCGGAGCTGACGCACCAACGGAAATCATCCTCGAACACGCATCGCTTTGCGCCGAAGCAGGCGAAGACGAGGAGGCAATTCGCGGCTTGCGCGTCGCCTTGCAAGCATGGCCCGAAAGTCGACCCGTACTCGAGATGCTCTCGAACTTGTTCCGACGCAATTCTCGGTATACCGATCTCCTCGAGGTGCTCGAAAAGCGCGCGACCGTACGACTTTTTTCTCCGACGGAACACGCCGCCATTTTGGCCGAAATGGGCATGGTGTACGAAGAACTACTCGGCGACCCCGAGCAAGCGCTCGACGCCTACGAACGCGCATTCCTCGCCAATCCCTCGATCCTCGACGTCTTGCCTGCCCTCGAACGCCTCTACCGGCGCAGTGGTGCGTGGGCCGATCTGCGCCGCTTCCTCGAATCGGTCATCGCGCAAAGCGAAGGCGTTCAACGTGCCGAATTGCTCTGCTCCTATGGCGAGCTCGTGCAAGACAAATTCGACGAAGCCGAGCGCGCCAAAATGGCATTTGAAGAAGCCTTGTCGATTCACCCGACATCGTCTCGCGCACTGAGCGCCCTCGAACGTCTCGCCCTCGGTTCCGGAAGCCCCGAAGAAATTCTCGCAAGTTTTCTGCGCGAAGCCCATGCATGCACGGATTCTGCACGCCTAGAAGAACTGATCGAAGAAATCGTACCTCGCCTTGAAGAACTCGACCGACACACCGAAGCGTTGCACTGGATGCAACGCGCATTGTCCCTCAATCCCGAACATCGACCGACACTCGAGCGTGTTGCCGAGTTGCAGGAAAAACTCGATCGAAAAAGCGAGCTTTGCGTCACGCTCGCTCGGCTCAGCGAGCCTTTGACGGGCATGGAACTTGCCGAAAATCTACGTCGACGTGCCGAACTGCATCGCGCACTCGACCAACAAGACGTCGCCCGCGAACTTTTGTACGCCGCACTCGACGCTGCACCGCAACATCCCGCAGCACTCGAAATGCTTTTGCACCTCGAATCTCTTTTGCAAGGCGACGAACGGCAGCGCGAACTTGCCGACGTGCAAGAAAAGCTCGCTGCATTGCTTCCCGCAGAAAAGAAAATCGAAAAACTGCGTGAGCTTGCCACGCTCGTCGCCAAGCGCATTGGCGATACGCCGCGTGCGCTCGCGATTTGCCGTGAACTGCGCGAAGTCGGCGACGAGGCGTGTATCCCTCTCCTCGAAGAATTGCTCGAGCGCAGTGCCGCCAGCGACGAACTCGTGGCACATCTCGCCTGGCGCAGTTCCCGCTTGCCCGCCGATTCGAGCGAAGCGCTCGACCTCGATTTGAAACGTGCCGAACTGTTGCTCGATCCGCTCGAGCGCTGCGACGAAGCCATTGCGTTGTACCGCAGCATTCAAGAACGCGACGCACGCACCACAATCCGCTCCGAAACTGCTTTGCTCGGGCTTGAGCGATCGGCGCGCCACGCCAACGATTTGCGCTTGCTTGCCGAAGTACTTGGCGAACGCGCACAAGGCGAAGAAGATCCTCGCTCCAAAGCCGCGCTCGAACTCGAACGCGCGATCTTGCTCGAAGACCATTTGCAACAAGTCGATGTCGCACGTGTGATTTACACAAATTTATGTCAATCCAAACAGGATCCGCTGCTCGCGATCGAAGCCGAAGATCGCCTGGAGCAAATTCTGGAGCGCGACGGCGCATGGGATGATCTCGCGCAACTGCTCGAAAAGAAGCTGGGACGAGGCGTCGCAAACGAAGACTTTGCGTTGCGCAGGCGATTGCACGCAATTTTCAAGGATCGTTTGTCACGCCAGGATGCGGCAGCGGAAAACCTGCGACAGATGATTGCGCTACGTCCCGAGCAACATGAGCTTTGGCAAGAACTCGCTGCACTTTTCTCCGACAAACAACATGCACCGGAACTGCTGCGCACGCTGGAAGCAGAGCTTGCAGTCCACGGGCAAGCAGCACCGGATGAATCGCGCCGCCGCACCCTCCATGCCCAGGCCGCCAAACTGCATGTCCAACTGAACAGTCCCGAGAAAGCCGAGCAACACTATAAAGAGTTATTCGAACTCGATCCGACCCATCTCGATGCAATCGATTTTCTCAGCAAGCGTTTTGCAATGCGCGAGGATTGGCGCTCGCTTGCCGACGTTCTCGAACGCAAAATCGCGACACTGCGCGCAAATCCGACACCTGAAAATGTCGAGCGCGGCGCGGCGCTGCGCTTGCAAGTCGCCGATCTGCTGACGACAAAACTCGACGATCTGCCCCAGGCCATCGTCATGCTCGAAGCCAGCCTCGACGAAAGTTCGATGATTCTGGCACCGGCAGAGGCTCTCGCAAAATTGTATTTGAAGCGTGGCGAAGACCTCGCGTTGCTCCAACTTTGCACTCGCGTGCTGCATGCGCATCGCATTCCCGGCGAACTCCACGCGTGGCATTTGCTGCAAGCGCGTACACAAGCCAAACGCGGCGAATACCGCGAAGCCTCGCTTGCCTTTCACCATGCACTTGCAGAACAACCTGGAGATTTCGAGATCGAGGCCGAGCTGCGCGAGATGTATCGCAAACTCGGCGAAGCAGCTCCGCTCGCACAGATGCTCGAAGCGCAACTTGCGAATTCGACTTCACCGACGGAGTCCGTGCCCATTCGGATCGAACTCGCGGAGCTGTATCGCTCGCCTCTCGCGCAACCTCAAGTTGCTCTCGCGCAGCTACAGCAGATCTTGGAAATCGATCCGTCACACAAAAGTGCGTTGGATGCGGCACTGCAAATCACAGAGCAACTTCAGGATCGCGAAGCCCTCCTCGCGTTGCTGGAAATCGCTCAGCAACACACGCACGATCCACGCGAAAAAGCATCGTTGTTGGTGCGCCGCGCCGCGACTCTCGCCCATGATTTCGCGCGTGAAGATGCGGCGCTTGCCGATTATCGCGAAGCGCTCGTTCTCGATGCCCAAAATCCTGCGGCTCGTAGTGCGCTACGAACACTCTACGAAAAGCGACAGCGCTGGTCCGAACTCCTCGACCACTTGCTTCTCGAAGCGCGTGACACCGAATCTGCAGCGGCACGCAGGAAAATCAATGAAACAGCGGCGGAAATTGCATGGCAACATCTCTCGCCGAATGCTGCGCTTCCCTGGCTGACGCGGCTGCGCGCCGAGCAACCGGACGACATCGCGCTCTTGCACCGCATTCAAGATCTGCATCGTCGCGAACGACACACAAATGCGTTGCTTCGCACACTCGAAGCCGAACTCGCCCTTGTCCTCGATGCCGAACGCAAGTTCGAAATCCAGCTTGAATGTGCCAAAGTGCTCGAAGGAGATCTCGGCACTCCAGGGCGTGCGATCCACGCCCTGGAGAACGCACGCCGTGAAATGCCAACTCAGCCACTCCTGCTGCGCGAACTCGATCGCCTGTACGAGATCACGCGCCGCGACCGCGCACGAGCGCAAATTCTCGAGCTACGCATCGCGAACGCCTCCCATGCCGACGAAGCGCGTGCATTGCATCTGACGCTTGCCCAACTGTTCGAAAAAGTTTTGCAAGAACCACTTCCTGCAGCTCAACACTTTTTTGAGTCGCTGCGCGGAGCAAGCGGCGTGCAGCGGATCGAAATTTTGCAAGCACTCGAGCGAGTTTTGCGACGTACGGCACAAGCCGCGGCGTGGGCCAAGGTTGCCGAAACCGAACTCGAAGCGCTCGATCCGCAAGCTCCGGTTTTCGAGGAACGCCGCCGCGAATTGCACCGTGAACTCGCACAAACCTACGAAAACACCTTGCAGCAGCCGGAACAAGCAATCGCGCATTACACAAAATGGATTCACCTCGCATCGACGGGCGAAGGCGTCCTGCCTCATGAATACGATGCTGCGGAATTGAGCTTGCTCCGTTTGTTGCGACAGGAAGAGAGTCATGCCGCCACCGCCGCGCTCCTGCAAAAACGCGTTGCACGAAGCGGCGGCACCCACGACGAATGGCTGGAACTCGCACACCTCTATCAAGAAAAACTTCTCGCACCGACACGTGCGATGTCGGCGTATCAAAAAGCTCTCGACCGTAGCTCCGAATCGCGCGTGGCATTGCACGGCTATCGCACCGCCGCAGAACAAACCGGCAATTGGAGCGAACTCGCCAAAACGCTACGCCGCGAAATCGAAATTGCGAGCGAAGCGACACCGGAAGAGCGCGCCGCGCTGTGGCGACAACTCGGTCGAGTGTCCTGGCAGCACCTAGCCTCGACGACGGCGGCAAGCCAAGCCTTTGCATCGGCGATCGAATGTCATCCGCGCGATCTCGAATCGATCCGCGCCCTCGAACAACTTTTCGAATCCGTCGAAGACTGGCGCGGCGCGCACGATCTCTACCAAAGCGAACTCGACGTGCTGAACGCCGAAGAAGACACGCGGCGACATGCCGTATGGATTCGGATCTCCGAACTTGCTGAAACCCAGCTTCAGGAGCGCGATCGCGCCGTGCAGGCACTCGAGGCCGCTCAACACATTCGAGTGTTACCTCTTCCTCAGCGACTGCGTCTTGCCGAGCTCTACGAACAGCGCGGCAATCTCGAACGCTTTGCGGAAACGTTCACAAGCTGGTGCGACGATCCCGAAGCGCACGCTTCGTGCGAGAACCATCTGCGCCTCGCGCGTGCACTCGAAGGCTTGGCGCACAACGACGCAGCTCTGGCACGCGCCGAACGCGCCATCGAAGTCGATCCGCAAAATCCTGCCGCCTGGGATGCCACGGCCCTGCTCCGCCAAGAACGCGGCGAGTTCGACCTTGCAGCAACGGCCTACGAAAAAAGCGCCTCGCTGCTCGGCTCGGATGCTGCAGCGACACATCTCATCCAAGCCGCAGATCTCGTCGTGACGCACGATCTCGAGCGCGCCGCAACCCTACTCACAAAAGCGACACAACGCGATCCCGCGAGCGCAACGGCGCACGCCAAGCTCGCCTGCACCGCAAAGAAACTCGATCGTCTAGAACAAGCGGAAGTGGCCGCCGCCAAAGCGCTGGATCTTGCCACCGCCGAGTTCAGCATGCCGCGAGATCTGCGTCTCGAGACTGCATTCGTAGGTGCCGAGAGTGCGCGCCGCCGAACACGCCTCGAATCTGCAGCTCGATTTTACGCAGCGGCACTCGCGCTTGAGCCCAAGCATCCTGAGGCACTCGTCGCACAAGCCGAAGTCTTCATGCAACTCGGAGATCCTGTGGCTGCCAGCCTCGCCCTCGAAGAGCGGCTGCAACTCTCCGACGACGATGCAACACGCAGCCGCCATCTCATGCGGCTTGCTCAAGCCCTCGACGCGCAAGGCAAACAAGACGCGGCGCTCGAACGCTATCGAAACTCCCTCACACTCGATTCAACCCTGCAGGAAAGCCATGCAGGCCTCGTACGCATTTTGGAAAGCAAAGGATGTACACAAGAAACGGTTGACGCACTTTTGAGTTGGTCCGAGCACAGCACCTCGAACACGGAGCGCGCTGCTCATCTGACGCGTGCAGTCGAAATCGAACTCGCTGCCAGCCTGGCTCGCGAAAACGCCGAAGAACAACTCCGCCGCGCACGCGACCTTGATCCTCAAAACGCCAAGGCCGGCGTGCTGCTCGCGGAACTTTTGTTGCAAGTCAAACAGCCGGCCCGCGCCCTTGAAATCGCCTCGCAGGAACTCGAACACGCAAACACCGACGCCACGCAGCGCGCACGCCTGCATCTCGTTTGCGCAAAAGTGCTCGAAATCAACGGCGAGCGCAGTGCGGCTGCGGAAGCCTACCGCAAGGCAGCAGAGGCCGATTGCGCCTGCAGCACCGCCGCGCTTTCGGGCGCACGCCTACTACGCGTGATGGGCGAATGGCGCAGTGCAGCCGCATTGCTCGAAACATTCGCACTCGCATACTGCGGCACCGACCGAATCACTCTCGCCGAGATTCATCACCAACTCGCCCGCCTGCAGGCAGGCCCTCTCGAAAATCTCGAAGCTGCGATCGCGTCGTATCGAATTGCACTCCAAAACCATCCCGACTTGCAGGCCGCGCAAGAATCCCTCACAGAATTACTCTCACAGCGACCGAGCGACTGGGAAGAAGCGATCTCGCGACACCAAAACTTGCTTCAAAAAAATCCTGTGCGCGTGGCTTCCCTGCGCGCCTTGGTTCAAATCGCACTTGGACGCCGACACTTCCAAGCCGCCGAAAACGGACAAGCCATTTTGCGTGCCCTTGGCGCTCTCGCTCCGAACGAACGCGACTCTGCACCGACGCAAATTTCACTTTCGCTGCGCGACACACTCAAGATGCAAAACGAACTCTGGGAAAACGTGCGCCAGGTTGCGATCCACACGCGCGTGGAAATCGCCAAAGCACGCGGCGCATCGGAAACCTCGAGCCCGCCTCCTGCGTCGGAGCAGGATCCTCTCGCGCGCTTTCGAAACGCTCTGCTTGCCGCCGAGGGAGAACTTGCCGCGCCCGCACTGGTGCCACTCTCGACGGAGGCAATTGCCAACACACTCCTTTTGGTGTCGCAAATTGCCTATCAAGCCGAGCAGGTAACCGGCGACGGAAACCTGGTCAACTCACTCGCCTCGAATCTCGGCATCCTGCGACGACGAAAAATCCGCAAGCTCCTCGGCGAAGTCGATCCTTCCGAAATTGCTCGCATTGATTTCGAGGCCTGGCGCAGCGAGCTACGCCGCTTGGCCACGGTTGCGGCACTCGAAGAAACGGACGGCGAACTCTATTCCGCACTCGCCGCAATTCTCCTGGATGCTACCGACGCTGAGGCCAGTGCGATTCGCCCCGACACCGATCTGACATCGATCGCCACAATCTGCCCGGAGGTGTTGGATCTTTTGCGGCGCATCTACGCCGTGTGGATTCAAACGGTCTGAGGTCACGATGAGTAGCGACGCGCAATACAGAACCAAACGACGCTATCGACGCAAGACGATTCGCATTCTCGTCGAGTACACCGTCGATGGCGTGGTGCGCAGCGACTATGCCACTACGCTCGGCGTCGGCGGCATGTTCCTCGAATCACCGCTGCCACTCACCAAGGGCACACTGCTCACAGTGAAGTTTCGATTGCCAAAAACCACGCGCTCTTTCGAGATCGCAAGTCGTGTCGTATGGATCGACGAAACCTTGCAAGCGGTGCAAACGGGAAAATCCAAAGGCATGGGAATCGAGTTCCTCGACATCGCGGCCTGCACTGACTTGGCGCGCGAACTCGATCAAATGTAAGAAACCTCAGATCGATTTCTTTTGGAATGCGTTCGCCGATGACGATGATTTCCATCGGCGAAAAATCAAATCTCACTCATGAAGCGAAAAGCATCCGGGGTGTTTTCAAGATCGTGCGACCCCTGCGCGCAACACTCAATAGTGTCGCGTTGGCATTTTTCTGCAAATGCAAAAAACGGGAAAGATTCGGCAGGGAAAACTAAGCGGTCGCGCGGACCAAGGCTCCAAACGGAATCACGTCAAGGCCGAGGAAATCTCCCGTCGCGGGCTCGATGATTTGCCACGCCGACGGATTTTCGAGAATCGCCACGATCAGTTTTTGATGCATCGCGTGCCCGCCGCGCTCGACGCAAACATGCCCCTGAAGCGGCATGCCGAGCACAGCGAGATCGCCAATCAAATCCAGAACCTTGTGGCGTACGAACTCATCCTCCCAGCGCAATCCTTCGCGATTGATCACCGCATGGCTGTCAAGCACCACGGTGTTCTCGAACGATCCTCCACGCGCTAGACCGGCCTTCCACAGCGCCTCGACTTCGTGCAAAAAACCGAACGTGCGCGCGTGCGCAATTTCTTCTTCGAAGTGAGCAGCGTCGATCTTCCACTCGCGAATCTCTTGGCGGCCAATCAAAGGGTGCGCAAAATCGACGGCATACGAAACCTTGAAGGAACGCGACGGAAGCAATCGAATACGCTTCTCGCCATCGCGCACTTCGATCGGTCTGCGAATTTTCAACACACGGCGACTGCAGTCCTGCTCGAAGGTGCCCGCCGCACGCAGCAAGTGTACGAACGGGGCAGAACTACCATCCATCACCGGCACTTCCGGGCCATCCATTTCGATCCGCACATTGTCGATGCCAAGCGCATACAGTGCGGCCAAAACATGCTCAACCGTCGAAACGGTGGCGTCACCCTTGCCAAGCGTCGTGGCAAGGCGGGTCGAGGAAATGGAATCCGGACGGACGGGAATTTCAACGGGATAAGGGAAATCGGTACGAACAAAAACAATGCCCGAATCCGGGCGAGCCGGATGAAGCACCATCTGCACGGCTTCCCCGGTGTGGAGGCCAACTCCGGTACAAGCCACCTTCTCTGCAATCGTCTTCTGGTTCAACGTTTCCCCCACCCTGAAAGCTGAAGCACTCTTCAAATTCGCCGCAACATTCTGAAACATCGTTGCAAGGCACGGACCTTCTGAACGTCGAGTTCAGCAAGAGGCGTGCCATAGCCAGCAGCAGTCGGGAAGTTTTCAATGGGATCAGGAAGAAATTTTTATTAAATCTTTCTAATGACTTACACGATTCGTTGCGCCGGTTTCCTATTCGATCTCGGAAAGTCCAAGCCGGCTTGAACGCGTAGCGTGATGTTTGGGTTACGGGCGTAACTCAAACATCACGCACAAACAAAGGTCGACTGGGAAATTCCCCGGGCGCCTGGCCTAGCCTGCGATTTCGCCTCGCTGCAGGCCCTGACGCATTTCTTCCAGGATTTCGCGCGTAGATTGATAGCGCGCGTTGGGATCCTTACTCATGCAGCGAAGGATGATCTTCACAAGCAGCGGCGGCAGATCGGGCTTGATTTCGAGCGGATTGGGCGGCGGTGTATGCACATGGTGATACGGAACATTGCCCTCCTTGAAAGGCAACGTGCCCGTCGCAAGCTCGAAAATGGAAACGCCCAGAGAATAGATGTCCGTGCGATGATCGACGCTCTTGCCCAGTGTTTGCTCGGGGCTCATGTAGTAGGGCGTGCCCGAAACCACGGTCGTGTGATTGCGCACTTCTTCGATCAGCTTCGCGAGACCGAAATCCATGATCTTCGCCTTCTTGTCGCGTGTCCACATCGTGTTCGCAGGCTTGATGTCGCGATGCGCGATTTTCTTTTCATGAGCATAAGCCAGCGCCTCACACATTTGTGAGACAACATGAAAAACGCCATTGGGTGCGATGGCGCCCCGCTTCTTCACGATGTCTTTGAGCGTGGTGCCTTCGACGAGTTCCATCGCGATGTAAAAATTGCCATCCTGTTCACCGGCGTCATACACACAAACGATACCCGGATGATTGAGAGAAGCGGCGGCCTTTGCCTCGGCGAGAAAGTTCTTGAGCGCTTGCGGATTTTCTTTCAATTCCTTTGGCAATACTTTGTATGCAACTTCACGATCGAGCGTCGTGTCCTTCGCGCGATACACGATGCCCATTCCGCCGCGCCCAAGCTCGCCGACAATCTCGTAGCGCCCCGACGGAGTCGTGTGTCCCGCCGTCCGTGTTTTTTCTGCTTCTGCATTCTTGAGTGCCGCGCGCGCCTGCGCCAAATAATCTTCGACATGATTGAAGTGGAAATCGAAGGCCATGATTTTTTCGAAAATTTCGACGGCTTCCGCCCAGCTCCCCTCAGCACCGCACGCTTGTGCGAGTGAAAAATACGCTTGCGCGTTCTCGCCATTGACCGCGCGATCTCCGACGGCTTGTCGCAGTTTTTTGATGGCGAGCGGCAGCATGTTGCGTTTGCGGAAAATCTCACC
>JADFDR010000048.1 GCA_018262735.1 Geobacter sp. | reverse complement strand
ATCAAATGACGCCCGTCGTCGCAGGCAGCCGCATCCCCGCCGCGCGACTCGCACACTCGGTCTACTTCTTTCTCGTCGGTGGGCTGAGTCTTTTGATTGCAGGTCTTTTCTTCGAAAACACACGAGCGATTTTTTTCGCGATTCCATTTCTTACCGGATTTTTTCTGCTCTTCCTGATTCCCGTCGGTTGGGCGCTCGCACGCGCACCGACACCGACCGACACCGTTCGAGGTATGCGTCTTGCACTCTTTTGTTTTTTTCTCACCGTCTTCACGGGAATTTCCATGGTGCACGGCTATGGCGGAATGGCCTTTCCGGGCACACGCAATTTGTGGATTCAAGTGCATCTCGGATTGGGTTTGCTCGGTTGGGTCGGAGGCCTGATCCTTTCCGTTTCGTGGCAAATTTTGCCGATGTTTTATCTCACACCCAATTTCACACCGCGCAGGATGCGCACGAAATTAATTTTGCTCGCTGCGGGCACTTTGCTTCCGCCAGCCATTCTGGCCCTCGACTTCTTCCATCAACCTTTTTCCATCTCTCCACAAAGGCTCGCTGCATGGGGCGTACTGCCGGCGCTGCTCGCAGTCTGGGTTTTGCATCCCATTCTTTCGTTACACAATATCGCGTCTCGGCGTCGCAAAAATACGGATCCAAGTCTTTTTTTCTGGCAAATGGCTCTCGTCGCGGCACTCCTTTCGACACCGTTAAGTGTCGCGGCCTTCCTGGGCACGGATTCGCGTTGGGGGATTTTGCTCGGATGGCTTGCGATCTGGGGCTGGGCCGGAATGATCGTCCATGGCATGCTTACGCGAATCGTTCCATTCTTGGTTTGGTTTCATCGTTTCGCGCCGCAAATCGGAAAAAGCCGCGTTCCGTCGGTGCGCAAGATGCTTCCCGAAAGCTGGGTGAAGCGTGGCCTCGTTTTGCACGTCGCCACGCTGCTCGTGGGTTGCATTGCGATTGTTTTTCGAATCGACTTTTTTGCGCGACTCACCGGCTTGCTCTTGCTTGGTACCGCACTTGATCTCGCCTTCTCCCTCCTCCACGTCGCACGTTTGCACCCGCAAAAAACCAACGAGCCTGCTTAATCCGTTTCACCAAACCGGAATTTCCCAAATAGAGGAACGGGAACACTCATCCCGCTCGCTCGACGCGAGCGCAACCGTCACTTCCGAGTTTCACCCAACCGTGCAGTAGACAACCCATCCCACTCTGCAGAGAGAACTGTCGACGCAGCCCTCTCTCGCTTCACGCGCCACGTCTCGCACGCGCCTGGCATCACGCTTGCAAAATGTTTCGAATGCGTTCCACAGGCGTCGCAGAAAGCGTTTCAGCCGCAAGATGAGAAAGAAGGACTCAAGGCGTGTGCTGAATTGACGCGTTGGTGCAGCAAAAAAGCACGCAGACGCGTTGCGGTGTGGAGCAGCAAAAAACAAATCCACCATTCTGTTTTGGATTGAGAAGGAGTTCCCCGTGCAGAGTTACACCAAAGCCTATCGCCTGATCGCACAGAGCAAGGTTCACCCGATTTTGAAAAAATTGGCAATTTCTTTTTCTTTTGCTCTTTCCATCTTGAGTCTCGCGCTTCCGGCCGTTGCCGATTTGCCGCCGCTCAAGTGGTCTGCGGGCGATCACTCCCTCGAAATGTCGCTTGCCTCGCGCATCCGTTACGAAAACTGGGACGCTCGCACCACCACGACCGACGGCTTCTGGGGCTATCGCACGAATATCGGAGCAAAGTACAGCTACGGAAAACACGTATCTGTGTATGCCGAATTTCAAGACACTCGTGTGTATGGCGTATCTCCGCGCAACACATTCGGGCCGGGTGCGCTCTACATGAGCACGTCGGATCACGACAACTTTGCCGAAAGCGATCGCCTGCGTAACCTCTGGATCGAAGTGAAGCCCATCGAAGGTCTCGCTTTGCGTGCGGGCCGCCAAGACATTCTGTTTGGTGCGCAAGTGAAATACGCGGAAGGAAATTGGAACTACCTGCGGTTGCAACGCTTGGCACAGCGCCTCGTCGGCTCCGTCGGATGGAGCAACGGACAGCGTGCCTACGACGGCTTGACCGTGAACTGGGATCAAAAAAACCACAACGTTTACGGCTTCTATGCACGACCGACGACGGGCGCATTCGACATCGAAAATGCCAACAAGCAATTCGACGACATCGACGTCGCGGGTGTGGGCTGGACGATCAAACGTGGCGCGTACCTACCCAATACCGAGCTCGGTGTCTTCGGAATCCATTACGACGATGACCGGAAACCACAAGACGGCGGACTCAAAAGCGGCGACATCGACATCCTGACCCTCGGCGCGCAAATGATCGGTGTTTATGCAGTCGGTCCCGGCAACGTCGATCTCACGCTCTGGGCGGCCTACCAGACAGGTGACTACGGCAATCTCGATCACCGTGCGTACGCCGGCATCGCCGAAGTTGGTTATCAATTTACGAAGGTGCCCTGGAAGCCGTGGGTACGCATCGGTGTGAATGCAGCGTCGGGTGACGGCGATGCGAAGGACGGAGATCACGATACGTTCTTCAACTTGCTGCCGACGAATCATCCCTACATGGGTTTTGCCGATCAGTTTGCCTTCCAGAACTTGATCAACTACTTCGTGCAATTGCGCCTGCAACCCATCGATGCCATCAACGTGGATCTCTTCTTCCACCACTTCAACTCGGCACGCAAGAACGATGCGGCTTATTTCGGAACGGGTGCCTATCGCCGTACACCGACGGGAAGTCTCGGCTTTGGCGCATACACCAGCGCCATCGGCCATCACTCACTCGCTTCGGAAGTCGATCTCGTCGTGAGCGGCAAAGTCAACAAGCACGTCTCGCTCGAAGGTGGCTACAGCTACGTGTGGGGTCACGCCGCCTTCAACGACATGTCCAACGACTCCACGCGCTTTGGCTACGTGCAAGCGACGTTCACCTATTAACACAAAACTGAGTTACCACGAAACATCGCAAAAACAAGCCGGGCTTGGAAGAAAACTTCCAAGCCCGGCTTGTTTTTGCGATGCGTGACGAATGGCTAAGGTGCAGAAGCCATCCATTTCCCTTTTGCAGATCCTTTAGCGACGTAACTACCCCCCGAGTTGAAGCTGGCGGTCCAGGTTCCAGACATCGTTCCGGCATTGCATTTTCCCACAAACAAAAAAGACACGAGGATCCCACCAATTTGATCCGAACCACCACCTCGAGACTCACTGCTCCCCCAAACGCGACCAGTCCCAACGAAAGGCGAATCAATACTGACAAGGCCATTGACCACGGAAAAATCGAGCGAATCGTTAAACGTGCCCGAAATCGGAGTCCAACCCGCCGGATAGCTCCACTCGTAGCCCTTCAGGCTCCCTGTCACACTTCCCGTGTATGTACCATCGCAACTCGTCGAAAGTGCACCCTGCGTAATCGACCCATAATTGTTAATGATTCGCTCTTGGGTGACACCACATGCTGTCACGCGCATCCGCGCACCGCCTCCATCCGGTCCAAGCTGCACCGTAAACGGAACACCAACTCGAGGAAAGATCTGGCTCGAATCCTCACCCAAAACCTCAGCCGTCAACGGATTGATGACTTCGACCGTGGCCGGCGTCGTACAAGCAGGCTGATAAAAAGGATTCGGTCTCAACTCGAAGGTAATGAGATCGTAAGGTTTCCCGAAGCCCCCGGTTCGACTGCGTTCCTCGATGATGAAGGGCTGCCCCGTCGCGGGCGCCACGGCAGTAAACGCGCGTTCGCCGGTCTGATTGATTTTGCCAAATGTTTTCGCCGCCTTCTGAATGCTTTTCGACGAAGTATCACTTCCAGCTGAAAGAGCCGAGGTCGCGCTGCGCGTCTTGGCGATGGCTTTGCCGAGCGCCTTCACTTGTCCATTGAATTTCGGAAAACTCGTCCCAAGATTCGTCACCGTCGACGGATCAAGAAGCGAAGCGCTGAGACTCGCGTGGAGTACAAGTGCCGTATCGAGACTTGCCGTAGCTGTCACAAGATCCGGAGTGCTGTGATTGAGCCCAGCATCCATAAGCGAATTCGAAGCAGCGGCAATGGCCTCGAGCGCTATATCGAGTGCGGCTTCGACTTCCTCCGCAGTATCTGCGCGCGCAGGATGGGTGCTCAAACAAAAGACAAATAAAATTGCGTAACACAGATTTGTTACAAATTTCGTTCGAACGCTCGCGTGCATAATCCAACTCCTGTCAGCAAAAGTCGTCAAGCAACGGCTCGGGCGTCAAACCGCGCGGGCGCATGATCTCATAAGCAAAACAGATCAATCCATAAAAACCCATCCGTAATCAAAAACGTGATAAGCCAACACCTCCAAAGACGAACGATGCGCAACAAAGGTGCAGGAACGATGCAAAATACTTCGTGTTACTCAGCACCGTGTTGTGGATTGAGCTGTCTGGCTTTGAGCAGGTAGAACGCGGCGGGCAGCACGACGAGCGTGAGGATCATCGATGAGATCATGCCACCTACCATCGGAGCGGCGATCGGCTTCATGACGGGCGTACCGGTTTCGCTGCCAAACAAAATCGGAAGTAAACCGATCAGGGTCGTGAGTACGGTCATGAGCTTGGGCCGCAAACGATCGACGGCACCTTCCGTCACAGCATTGCGTAGGTCTTCGAGTGTGCGCATGCGACCCTCCGCCACGTAGCGCGAATACGCCTCTTGCAGATAGACCAGCATCACGACACCGGTTTCTGCGGCAAGTCCGGCCAGCGCAATGAAACCTACACCGACGGCAATCGAGAGCTGAAAGCCCATTGCATACATCAACCACAAACCACCGACGGGCGCAAAGAAAACGGTCCCGATCATGATCATCATGCACTCACTCAAATTTCGGAAATGCACATACAAAAGCAAAAAAATAATTCCAAGCGTGAGCGGTACTACGAGCATGAGACGCGATTGCGCGCGCTGCATGTATTCGTATTGCCCCGACCAAACGAGACTCACGCCCTCCGGCAGGCGCACCTCTTTCTCGACGGCGGCGCGCGCATTTGCCACATAACCACCGAGATCACGCGTCTTGGGTGTCACGAAGATCCATACCGCGCGTCGCGCATTCTCGCTGCGAATCTCGGGTGCATCTTTTGTAATTCGAATTTCGGCAACTTGTGCGAGTGGCACGGTATGCCCGAGCGGTGTCGACACTGCGATTTGCGCAATCGCTTCAAGATCGCTGCGCAATTCGCGCGGGAAACGCAAATTGACCGGATAACGCTCGAGCCCTTCCACCGTCTCCGTCACGTTCATGCCGCCAATCGCCGAGCTGATGATGCGTTGCACATCACCGACGTTGAGGCCATAGCGTGCCGCTTCCGCACGTCGCACACGAATGTCGATGTAACTTCCACCCGTCACACGCTCGGCATACACCGATGCGGTTTCCGGAAGCTCGCGCACGACTGCTTCGATCTGCTCTCCGAGCTTCGAAAGCTCATGCAAGTCGTCTCCCAACAACTTGATTCCGACCGGCGTCTTGATGCCCGTTGCAAGCATGTCGATTCGTGCCTGAATCGGCATCGTCCATGCGTTGGTGACACCCGGAAAGGTCAGCATCGAATCAAGCTCGCGCACAACATCCTCGAACGTTTTTCCGGCAGGCCATGTTTCTTTGGGTTTCAAGCGAATCGTCGTCTCGATCATCGAGAGTGGTGCCGGATCCGTCGCGGTTTCGGCGCGTCCCGCCTTTCCAAGAACATGTGCAACCTGCGGATGTGTTGCGAGGATGCGATCCATCTGCTGTACGAGTTCACGCGCTTTCGTAATCGAAATTCCGGGCGGCGTCGTCGGCATATACAAAAGATCGCCTTCGTCGAGCGGTGCCATGAATTCGCTGCCAAGAAGTCGAAGCGGAATCAAGCCGGAAAACACGATCAGGATCGCGCAAAGCAAAACACGCTTGGGATGCGTCAGCACCCACGCATTGACGGGATGAAACTTCGCAATCAAAAATCGCGAGATCGGATTGTTGCGTTCTGCGACGATCTTGCCGCGCACGAAGTAAAACATCAAAACGGGAATCAACGTAATCGAAAGAATTGCGGCAGCCGCCATGGAAAATGTTTTGGTGTAGGCAAGCGGCGCCAGCAGCCTCCCCTCTTGTTGCTCCAGCACAAAAATGGGCAAGAACGAAATCGTAATGATCAGCAGGGAAAAGAAAAGGGCTGGCCCCACTTCACGGGCGGACTGCAAAACCATCTGCATCGGATCCGCTCCGGCGTGCGCATCCCGTTCTCGATGCTTGTGCAAGTTTTCCACCATCACCACCGACGCATCGACCATGACACCAATCGCGATGGCAATTCCTCCAAGACTCATGATGTTGGCGTTGATGTTCACGATTCGCATCACGATAAAGGAGACAAGAATGCCGACGGGAAGCGTCACGATCGCAACGAGCGAGGATCGAAAGTGGAATAAAAATACAATACACACAAGTGCGACGACAAAAATCTCTTCGAAAATCTTGGATTGCAGCGTTGCAATCGCTCGATGGATCAACTGCGATCGATCGTACGAAACATGCAACTCGACGCCTTCGGGAAGACCTTTTTTCAATTCGCCGATTCGCGCTTCGACGCGCTCGATCACTTCGAGCGCATTGCCTCCCATTCGCAAAAGCACAATGCCCGAAACAACTTCGCCCTCACCATTCATTTCCACGAGACCACGCCGCGATTCGGGTCCAAGCTGCACTCGCGCCACTTGACGAAGCAACACCGGAGAGTGTCCTTCGCGACTGATCCCCACCGGAATGGTTTCGAGATCTTCGACGGATTCGATGTAACCCTGGCCACGAACCATGAATTCGGTTTCGGCCATTTCGATCAGGTGCCCGCTGACATCCAGGTTGGCGCCTTGAATTGCCTCCATCACCGACGGAATCGTCACATCAAACGCGCGCAACTTTTCGGGATCCACCTCGACTTGGTATTGGCGCACAAAACCACCAATCGAAGCCACTTCCGAAACTCCTTCGAGACTCATCAAGTCGTAGCGGAAATACCAGTCTTGAAGTGAACGGAGCTGAGCAAGATCAAGACCTTGAAAATTTGCAGCTCGCAACAATTCGGCTTGGGAAATCCGGGCATCGTGATTGCGATCGAATCCATCATATAAAAATCGCAGCGACTCCTCCTGAAACTCAGCGCGCGTTTGGGTCGCCGGCGAAGCATCCATGGCAAACAAGGCAAGCAAATCTTCGCGTGAATATTCCAATACCTCGTCGCCGCCGATCTTCTCGCTCCACAAGCACCAGCTACGCAAAGCGAATGAACACCGAATGGTTTCACCGACTATCCTGCGCACACTGGGCACCGGAAGCTCGCTCGCTTCGACAACGCCGGACCCGTCGAGATCGAGATGCGTACGCAAGACGCGAGCTCGTGGACTAAAATCACTCAGCGTATACTGATAAATCCAACCGACACTTGTCGCATCGGGACCAAGCTGCGGCGTTACACCCGACGGAAGCCGCGCTTGGACGTAATTCAAATACTCGAGCACGCGAGATCGTGCCCAATACAAATCCGTCCCATCTTCGAAAATCACATAGATCATCGAAAGGCCGAAGAAAGAATAGCCACGCACCGTCGCTGCAAAGGGCACCGAGAGCATTGCCGTCGAAAGCGGATACGTCACTTGATCTTCGACGACCTGCGGAGCCTGCCCTGCATAAGGCGTATACACAATTACCTGTACGTCGGACAAATCCGGAATGGCATCGACGGGCATGGTGCGCACCGCCCAGACGCCAATCGCAACAATCAACCCGGTAACGAGCAACACCAAAAATCGATTTCGCAGACTCCATTCGATGATTCGGTTGATCATGGCTTCACCTCCTCCTGCGCGGAATCCTTTGCGTTCGAATTCGGCAGCGGCGTCTTCACTTTCTCGAGGAACATTCCGCAAATCGGACAGCGCCCCGGCTCCTTGGAGAGAACTTTGGGATGCATCGGGCAAGTCCAAATCTCAACTCCGGGGTCACGCGAAACAGGGCTTGAAGCGGACGTTGTCGGTCGATCCGGAGTAACACCAATCTGCGACAATTCGTTTGCATCGTGAGCAAGCATCTTTTGAATTGCCTCTTGCAACTGACTTTCGGCATCGATCAGGAATTGGCCGCTCGCAACTACCCATTCTCCCTCGGAAAGCCCTTCCACAACTTCGGTCAAGCGATGATCTCCGACGAGTCCTGTTTGGATTTCGCGCGGCGCGAAACGTCCATCTCCAAGCGCCACAAAAACCAAATCGCGCGTGCCCGACGCGAGAATCGCTTCCGTCGGAACCGCCAACACGTTGTCCTTGCGCCGAAACTGAATGTACACGGTGGCAAACATGCCCGGTTTCAAGCGATAGCCCGGATTTTCGAATTCAAGGCGCACCCGCAGCGTACGTGTCTGCTTATCGAGCGTGGGATAGACATAGGCGACCGAACCTTCGATCACTTTTCCGTGTTGGTACGTGAGTTCCATCTGCGCCGGTTGCCCGACCTCGACCCACGGCGCATCGTGTTCATACACTTCGGCAGAAACCCAAATGCGCGAAAGATTGCCAATGCGATAGAGATCTCGTCCCGCCTCGACGCGCGCACCCTCGACGATTTCTTTTTGCAAAAGAAAACCCGAACGCGGTGCACGAACCGGCATGAGACGACGCGCCTTTTGTTGCTTCGCGATCTGCGCGATGTCCGCTGCGGAGAAATTCCAAAGTTCGAGCTTGCGTCGTGCAGATTTTGCAAGAGCACCGTCGGAACCTTGCGCGCGAAGTGCAAGCAAAAACTCCTCCTGTGCGCTCACGAGTTCGGGAGAATAAATATCGAAAAGCGTCTCCCCCTTTTCGATATGCGCCCCGCTTTTGTCGGCATACACTTTTTCGGCCCACCCGGAAAAGCGCAAATTTACAACGGAAACTTCATCCTCTCCCACTTCCACTTCGCCTATCGTACGAATATGTCGGAACAACGGTTGCCGTGAAATTCGTTCGAGTCGAACTCCCATTTTCTGCACGATGCTGGGATCCACCTCGACGACAGGCACATTCTCCTCTGCATGACGCGCCTTTGCATCCTGCGGAGAAGACAGCACACTCCCCGCATGATCGTGCCCAAGCGAAGCCATGCGTTTTCCCTCGGAGTCAATCGAAGCTCGCGGCGCATCGGACTCCGATTGGTGTTGCGCATGTCCTGTCGAGCCTTGCTCCGGAGAACATGCGACGAGAAAAAGAGAAATCCCAATGGCAAAAATTCCGATAGCCGAAAACCGATACACAAAAAATTGTAGTTTACGTCTCATGGCTTTCTTCCCTCCTCGACGTCGGATCGAATTGCAAAATCAAGCTGTCGCGGATGCACGAGAACATTCTCGTGCGACGCGAATTCACTTCCTTGCCTGCGTTGCGTTCCGTCGGAATCGTGCGCAACAAGTGCCGTATCGTTGTTTCCCGTGAGGGCACATACACGTGCACGTTGTAGATGCGTCTCGACGACGTTCTGTAGATACGTCTTTTGCAACTCGATCAACTCGACCTGCGCATCGTACAGCGCGGCGAAATCGGCACGACCCACTGCGAAATCAGAAAGTGTCGCTTGCAACGCCATCTCGGCCGTCGGCAAAAGACGCTCGCGGTAGGCGAGCGATTTCTGATAAGCGCGCGACCATCGCGCTTCGGCCATTCGCAACTCCGACGCAATTTCGTCGATTTGGGCAGCAAGCTGCGCGCGAGCGCTTCGTTCTCCTGCGCGACGTGACGCCGCTTGTGCGAGTTCGCGCTTGCGGCTGCCAAACGGAATCGGAATCGAAATGCCGACGGAAAGCAAATCTGCAGCGTCGTCCATGGAGCTGTCGACATCGCGAATCTGATACGCAAGCCACAGATTCAGATCCGGACGCGCCTGAATCTGCGCCAATTCCGTCGCTTTTTGCTCAATCTTGATTTCTTCGCGAAGTCGCTGCAGTTCGGGGCGAGTTTCGAGCGCGTCCGCAAGCCATGTTTCCGACGTTGCACTGGGCGCGACCGGCTCGACTTGGCTCGGCGTCTCAAAACGGCTCAACAGCGGACGGCCCAAAACACGCACAAGCGCAGCCGAAATTTCCGTCTCCGCTTGGTCAAAATCCACAAAATCTTCTTGCAAGCGACTCGACAACACCAAAAGGCGTGACACAGAATTTTGTCCAAGCTCTCCTGTTTCATAGCGACTGCTCGTTGCCTGCAACAAATCTTCCGTGCGCTTTTGATGCTGCGCCGTTACCTCGCGAAGCGCGCGGGACAAAGCAAGGCGCCAGTACAGCGATTCGACGCCTTGTCGAAGCTGCCGCTCTGCTTCGTCGGCGGCGTAGCGCGTGGCCAAGACTTCCAACGCTGCGAGATCGCGCGATGCCTTGCTCCAGCCGAGTTCCGGAAAATTTTGTTCGAGTTTCAATTGCACTCCGGACATCGACGAACGATCCATCCGCAAGCTGTCCACCGGCACATTCATGTATTCAATCGAAAACATGGGATCGCTCCACGCACCCGCACCGTCGGCAGCTTTGGCGATCGCGTCGATTTGCGCACGCTTCGCTTCAAGCGAAGGATTGGCGCGCAATGCTTCCGTAACGAGCTGCGAAACGTCTTCGGGTTCCGTCTTTTCGTTTGCCAGTGCGCCTTGCGCAAGCAGGCCTCCAAAAAGCAGAACAACTTTCAAGCAAATCTTTTTTTGCATCGTACCTATCCTCATCGTCGCGCTTACCGCACGACGCCAAATCACGAATCGAAGCAACTCGATTGCGTGTCGCGCGTTTCGAAAAATGCGAAGGAAAGCGCCGCCTACGAATGGGCGGCGTGAGGAACGATCAGATCAAGAAACTCGAATAGAGAATGCGTAGTTCGGGAAAGGCCGTGCGTTCAACGGAAATTTCCGCCATAGCGAAGTCGCGCACGAGGAACAAAGAAGAGAACGATTCCGCAACAAAAAAATGTGACACATCGCCGCAAACCTGCCCCATATCGAATGCCGCAGCCGTCGAAACCGCAAATACCGCGCGAATTTCGCAGCAATTTGCTTTCGATTTCGGCGCGTCGGGAACAGCACCGGTAGATGGTGCCGCATGACAAGGTGGCACTTCCGCAGTCGCAGCATCGAGCGTCGAGGCGGCATCCTGCGCAGCAAATGCAAAAGCCTTGGCTCCGACTCCACAAAGGCCGCCGTAGACCACTGCCAACGCAAGAATGAAAATTGCCAATGCCCGCATGTCGTTCACCCTAACTGGAAGTGCCGTGCTTGTCTTTTGGAAACACACTCACCCTCGACAGGACCCCGTCTTGCCGCTGCAGCAACTCGACTCCTCCTCGGCCCCCGGCACATGGTAAGGAGAACACTTCAGCATGTAATCGTAGATCCAGCCACGGAGCGGCCAAAGAAAAATACGTCGCCACCGATTGAGATCCATGATCTCGCGCGAATAATCCTCGAAGGTGTGGCGCTGATACCCTCCGAGCAACTTCTCGCTCTCTTCGGAATCGAGCCAATCCAAATAGAATGGCGTGGCTCCATAAGTGGAATCCGGAAATTCCTTCACTCCGACGGAAGTCAGATACAGGCGATTCATTTCGCGGAAAGTGATTCGGCAGCGCGGACCACCACCGATCAAAAGAATACGACCGATTGCACCCTCGCACGTGATCGCAAGTGCTTGC
>JADFDR010000047.1 GCA_018262735.1 Geobacter sp. | reverse complement strand
CCGCGCTTTACCCGTTACCACAAATTCAAGCCAATCTTTACTCGGCAGTTGCGTGGGGCTAGTCAGAATCTCGACGGTGTCGCCATCGCGCAACGCTTGGCGCAGCGTCGCCATCTTGCCGTTGACTTTGGCGCCGTAACAATGGTCGCCCACCTCGGTGTGAATCGCGTACGCAAAATCCACGGGCGTACCGCCCTTCGGCAAATTGATCACCGTGCCTTTGGGCGTGAAGATATACACTTCGTCGGGAAAGAGATCGACCTTGACCGCATCCAAGAATTCGTTGGGATCTTTGAGGTCGCGCTGCCATTCGAGCAACTGCCGCAGCCACGCGAACTGACCGTCGTCGCCTTCGGGATCGTGACGCCCTTCTTTGTAGCGCCAGTGCGAAGCAATGCCGAACTCTGCATTGCGGTGCATTTCCTCGGTGCGAATTTGCACTTCCATGCGCTCGCCATAACGACCAATCACAGTTGTGTGTAGACTCTGATAGCCATTGGGTTTCGGGATCGCCACATAATCCTTGAAGCGCCCCGCCACCGGCGGCCAAATGTTATGTACCAAACCGAGTACGGCATACACTTGCTCGGGAGCACCATGCAATACGATACGAAATGCAATCACGTCGTAAATTTGATCGAGCGAAAGACCTTGTGTTTCCATTTTTTGATGAATCGAAGCCAACTCCTTCACTCGCCCCATCACTTCTGCGTGTAGACCCGCTTCGCTCAACCGGTGCGAAAGGATTTCGATGACTTCTTGAATGTATTTTTCGCGCGCTTTGCGATTGAGCTTCAGCTTTTCTTCCAGCTCGGCTGCTGCCGCAGGTTTGAGTTCGCGAAAGGCGTGGTCAGCGAGTTCTTGTTTGATCCAGTGCACGCCGAGGCGATGCGCAAGCGGCACATAAATCTCCTGCGTTTCTTGTGCGATGCGGCGACGCGAATCTTCTTTCATGTATTCGAGCGTGCGCATGTTGTGCAAGCGATCGGCGAGCTTCACGAGCAAAATGCGAATGTCCTTCGACATCGCGAGTAACATCTTGCGGAAGTTTTCCGCCTCACGTTCGCGGCGCGAATGAAATTCAATCTTTGCGAGTTTCGTGAGCCCTTCGACGAGAAACGCAACTTCTTCACCAAAAAGCCGCTGAATCTCCTCGAGTGTAGTCAGCGTGTCTTCGACGGTGTCATGCAACAGGCCAACCGTCACCGTCACTTCGTCGAGTCGCATGTCGGCGAGAATGCCGGCGACTTCGAGCGGATGCACCAGGTAGGGCTCTCCCGAAAGACGCGCCTGCCCTTCGTGCATCTTCGCCGTGAAGATGTACGCCCGCTGCAGCAGCTCAAGATCCGCGTTTGGGTTGCACTCGAGCACGCGATCTGCGATGTCGTTAAAACGAAGCACGGAAGCGTTTTCCCTTTCAAGATCAATCGGTTAACGCTTCAAACACATTAGCTGAAGAGTGGCTCGCTAGCCAAGGTGCCGTCGACGAGCAGACGGTTTCAGGTTTTTGCATTCGCCTCGATCGAACGCAACCGGTTTTGCGTCACCGCACGGCCATATTTCGCTTCGAGTTCACTCGTGTCCTTCGCGTGTACACCATGCACGATTTCGAGCACTGCATCGATCGAAGTGTCGAGGTCGCGATTCACGACCGCATAGTCGTACCAACTCGCTTGATGCATCTCCTCGGCGGCCATCGCCAAACGTCGATCGATCGCCTCCGCCGAATCGCTGCCCCGCCCGCGCAAGCGATCTTCGAGTTCTTGCACCGACGGTGGCAAAATAAAAATCAACTTCGCTTCGGGCAAACGTTTCCGAATTTGCCTCGCCCCTTGGATCTCGATTTCGAGCAACACATGAAGACCGCGTGCGAGCGGCGCTTCGATCGCATCCCAGCTCGTGCCGTACAGATTGCTGGTGTATTCCGCATGTTCGACAAACGCTCCGGCATCCACCATCTCGCGAAATTTTGCAACGGTGACGAAGTGATAATCCTTGCCATCGACTTCCCCGTCGCGCGGTGCTCGCGTGGTGTGCGAAACCGAAAACACAATGCGTGGATCTCGCTTCAAAGTGCCATGGCAGATCGTCGTCTTCCCGCAGCCCGACGGCGCAGAAACAACAAACGGCACTCCCCGACGCGTCGCATCCACCTCAGACACTTTCCGACTCCTTCGATTCGTCCGGCGACAAGCGTGCCGCGATCGTGTCGGGTGTAACGGCAGTCAAGATCACATGATCGCTGTCGGTAACAAGAATGGAGCGCGTGCGACGGCCTTGGGTCGCATCGACGAGTTTGCCGCGGCTGCTCGCCTCGTCGCGCAAACGCCGCATCGGTGCCCCCTGCGGCGAAAGAATGGCGATCACGCGCGACGTCGCGATGAGATTGCCATAGCCGATGTTGAGCATCTGCAAACTCGGCGAAAGAATAACCGACTTTTGTGTCTCTTCTTTTTCGAATTTACGCTTGCTACTCAATGTTCTGCACCTGCTCACGAATGCGTTCAAGTTCGGTCTTGAGCTCAACGACGGTGTGCGCAATCGGACCATCGTTTGCCTTGGATCCGATCGTATTCACTTCGCGTCCCATTTCCTGAATCAAAAAGTCGAGCTTGCGACCCACGGGCTGTGCGAGTGCAGCGGTCCGGAGCATCGTGCGGAATTGATCGAGATGGCTTCTCAAACGCACACTCTCCTCGGTCAAATCCAGGCGATCGGCCCAGAACACGATTTCCTGATGCAAGCGCGCCTCATCCAAAATTCCGGTTTCGTCGCGCAATTGTTCGGCGCGTTTGCGCAAACGCTCACGCGCCTGCTCTTGCACCCTCGAAGAACGCTGCTCGATCGACGCAAGCTGCACCGCAAAACTCTCGAGCCGCGTCACCAACTCCACTTCGAGATGCTTGCCCTCGGCAACGCGCATGGCATCCGCTGCTTCGAGCGCGCGCTGCACCGCAGTCCGCAGAGCATCGCGTACGAGATCCTCGGAAAATTCGGCCTCTTCCAAACGAATAACACCTGGAAGTGTCAGCAACCTCGCAGCATCGAGTCCTCGCTCGAGGTGATTCTCTTTTTGAATCGTGTCTACGGCGGCGACGTATTGTTGCACGAGTGCAAGATCGATCTGCACACGCGAAGAAAGCTCACGCATTGACCCCGAAGTCACGATCGACAGATCGACTTTCCCGCGCGCAAACGTCTGCTGTGCCTGCGTGCGCAACTCTTGCTCCCAAAGCGTAAATTGACGTGGTAACCGAACACGAAAATCGAAATGGCGATGATTGACGGAACGTACTTCGAGTTCGAACGCAATGTCGGCGACTTCAAAAGCGGCGCGCCCAAAACCGGTCATGCTGCGAATCATGCATCCACCTTCGCCGCCGCAATCGCGTGCGGCAACATCTCTTTCACTTCGTGCGCGCTCGCCGTCGCAGTGCCGATCTTACTCACGACCACACCCGCAGCTGCATTTGCGATGACGGCCGCTTCGAGCAAAGAAGCACCCGCACGCGCCGCGAGTACGAGCGCTGCAATGACAGTATCGCCGGCACCTTGCACATCGAAGACTTCACGCGCAGCCGTGTGCACCGTGCGCACCGGTTGATTGCCTTCGAACAGACTCATGCCTTCACTTCCGCGTGTAATCACGATATCGCCTTCGCCAAGAGCACTACGCAATCGTTCACGCGCGCTTTCGAAATCTTCCGCGCTGCGAATTCGCATATGCACGAGCGCTTCAGCCTCGCGCAAATTCGGCTTGAAGAGAGACGCGCCTTTGTACGCAAGCAGTTCATGCTTGGGATCGACGGCAACATAGGTCCCGGCCGTTTTCAAAAACGTCATGATTTCGCCAAGAAGTGGCACTGCAAGAAGGCCTTTGCCGTAGTCCTCGAGAATCACTCCGTCGGAGATACTCGTTTTTCCACTCACCACTTCGAAGAGCTGCGCGCGAACGTGGCTTGGCAAGCGCGCGTCGGTTTCGCGATCAAAGCGCACGACTTGCTGCGACTTCGCAATCACGCGCGTCTTGCGCGTCGTCGGACGATCGTCAGCCACGACCACTCCTCCCGGATCGACTCCGAGATCTTTCAAGAGTTCGAGCGCTTGATCGCCCGCTCGATCGCGACCTATCACGGCGCAGAGATCCGCTTTGGCGCCAAGCGCCACAATACTGCGTACGACGTTGCCTGCACCGCCCAAGGCAATCGATTCGCTGCGTACATGCACGACCGGCACCGGCGCTTCCGGGCTAATCCGCTCCACATCCCCCGCAATGTATTCGTCGAGCATCAAATCACCGACAACGAGCAATCGCAGTCGCAAAAAAGAATCGACGAGTCGTTCGAGACGCCCTCGATCAAGTTCGGACATCACTCCGCCTCCTGTTGCACGAATGGTTGGCTTTTCTTTTCATTTCGAACCTGCTGACTTTCGGGATCAACTCCGTCGCCCTGGCTTGCACCTTCGTGCATCAATCCCGCGCACACGGACGCGGGGGCTTCTCGCGGCATTTATCTCTTGTGTTACACAATTTAGTTTCAATCACTCTTTCGACTCGACCTCGTGTGCGCCTCACTTTACGCTTTCGCCTCGCTTCTTGCCGCCTACTTCACGACCTCGCGCCCTGTGGACGTTACCGATGCGGACGCAGCCGGCAAACGCGCCACTCGCAAACCCGCATTCGCCGGACAACCGGCGAGATGCCAGGCCAAAACGGCTGCACTCGCCTGCCACCGGTCGCGCTGTCGGCGCGAAACCACCGCCGGCAGCGCCAAGATCAGCAAATAAAACAGATTCTTGAACAGGCGATACAACCAAATCAAAGCTGCTGCGGCAACGCCACGGCGTTTGCGAAAAAAGCGGTAGAGCGAGCGATGATATTCGATACGTGTTGCGGCACGGATTCGCTTCTTCGAACTTGCGCCCGAGTGATGCCAGACTTCCACCGTCGGCAAATGCATCACTCGAAAACCTGCCGCGCGAATCTCCCAGCACCAATCGGTCTCTTCGAGAAAGAGAAAATACTCTTCCGGCATCGGCCCCACGCGCTCGATCACCGCGCGACGCACCATCAAACACGCACCGAGCACGGCATCGACCTCGAGCGGAGCATGATGCACAAAGCGTTTCGACGGAAAGCGCGCTGGTAAAAAACGCTCCAGGATGCCCTTCGGAATCAATTCCGTCGCAAGACTCGGAAAATTATGCACGCAATTCTGTTTGCTTCCGTCGGAATTCAAGAGCTGCGGACCCACTGCGCCCACCTCGGGATGCGCGTCAAGATAGCGCACCATACACTCAAGACTGTCGCGCTTCAAAACCGTATCGCTATTCAAAAGCAACACATGGCGACCTTGTGCTTCACGAAATCCGACGTTGTTGCCCGCAGCAAAACCAAGATTTGCAGATTGCGCGAGCAGCTTCACCCACGGAAAACGTGCTTGCACCGACGGAACCGTCGCATCGGAAGAGGCATTGTCCACGAGAATCACTTCGCATGCAATGCATTCCGTATCGCGACGCGCCCGCACCTCGCGCTCGATCGATTCAAGACACGCAAGCGTAAGCTCGCAGGTATTCCAAGACACAATCACGATAGACAGATCGATCATGCCTCTCCTTTGGGCTGCGCCGCCATTTCGTGCAACCGCGCCTCGCGCTGCTCGGAGAGCAACGGCAATGCCACCGCAAGCAATCTCTCGGGTAAAATGCGACGCAGGCAGGCATGATCGATGGGACACACGCGCTTGTAGCACGGTCGACACGACACGTTCTCGGTAAACACTTCGACGTGTTCGAGATTCAAATTCGTTTTTTCAATACTTGTCGGACCAAAGAGCACGAGGCAAGGCACGCCAAAGGCGACGGCAATATGGCGCGCACCCGCATCGTTGCACACCATCAAAGCCGCACGCCGCAGCACGGCTTTCACCGCCCCCAACGAGATCCTGCCAACGAGATCTTGCACCGGCGAAGTCATGTTTTGCACGATCTCCTCCGCAAGCGCACGTTCGCTTGGCGAACCCACGAGCACGACCGACACATTTGTACGTCTAGCGAGCTCGTCACCGAGCTTGGCAAAATATTCCGGAGGCCAAATCTTCGACGGACCATACGCTGCACCCGGAGCAAACACCACAATCTTGTGCTTCCGATCCTGCGCGCTTTCGTTTAGCGCACGTTCGGCCTCCGCTTCTTCCTCTGCCGTGGTGAACAACTCGAGTCGCGTGTCCAAGCGCGCCGCACCCAGTGCCTCCATCAAGCCGAGCACATGCAGTTCGCGCGCAAGCATCAAGCGCCCCTGCGCATCGAGTGCGGGAGCAACAACTTTTTGTGTCATCAATCCGCTACGCCCACCGCGCGCATATCCCAGAATTTCGGGAACGCCTGCAAGACGCATCAAAAACGCAGACGAAAAAGAATCCGGCAGCAAAACACCAAGATCGAAATGCTGCGCGCGCAAGCTCCGTGCTTCCGCAAACATCGCGCGCAGTCCTTTGTGGTAAGAGCGCACACTCGTCACAGCGTCGATCCATGGCGCACCCGCAAGCAAAGGCTCGAGCCCCGGACGCAGCTGCACCGTGATCCGCGCCTGCGGAAATCTTGCACGAAGCGCACGCAACCCCGGCGTCGCCATCACGACGTCGCCCGTCCAGTTCGGCCCTCGAACCAAAATGTTTTTGAATTGGTGCATTGAACTACCCATGGGGATCCATTGAACCTCCGCAACCTATCACTGCGTACTTTGCGCGGCCAACAACTCCTGCACTGCGGCGAGAATCCGTTCCGGAGAAATTCCCTCCATGCGGCGCCCAGGTTCCTGCCGACGGCGGCGCAGCTTCTTCCACGGCGCCGCAGATTGCAAAGGTGCCTGCACGGTTCGAAAAGGCGTTTCGCGCCAAGGTTCGTTCTCGATGACGTCGGTCGGACCAATCAATTGCACGACAGGCGTTCCCATCAACGAAGCAATATGCATCGGCCCGGTGTCACTCCCGATGTAAAGCCGAGCACATGAAAAAAGAGCCGCGAGATCAAGCAAGCTCGGCGTCACAGGCGCAAGCTCGGCTGCACCTTGCGCGAGTGCAACGATCGATTCGGCAAATTGTTTTTCCTCCTGCGCAGGACCAAAGCTCAACACGACGCGTTGCCCCGCTTCGGCAAGAGCGCGCGCAACCTTGGCATAGCCTTCGCGTGTGTACCGTTTGTGCGCCGTGTGCGTGCTCGTGCCAGCGTGAATCACAATTGGCATTGTCGATTCACGGTGCAAATCCGTCGGTGCAGAAGGCAACGCACCGACATGCGCATCGCTTCGTCCATCTTGCTCCTGCGAACGATGCGCAAAGAAATCGCCACGCCTACCGAGTTGCACTTGTACACGCGCGATACGTTCGAGGTCGATGCGTAGCGGACGTGCGTCAGCGTTCGTTGTCAAACCAAGAAAGTGCACCAACGCAAGGTTGCGATCGAAACGACTTCCTTTCGTCGGAGAGAGCTGCGCGAGATCGGTCGCAAAACGCCACGATGCCTCGCGCCCAAAGGGTGCCGCATAGGCGACGCGACGCGGCGCAGCACTCAACCGCGCAAGTGCTGCACTCTTCAAGATCGAATGAAAATCGACCGCAAGATCAAATCTCTGCTCGCGAAGTGCATGCGTCACCTCACGCACGATCTTGCGCGCAGCGCCCCACCGACCTTGGCGAAACGCCGCCGAAAGAGATTCACGCGGAAACACCAGCACCTCGTCGATCCAGGGTTGCCCACGCAGCAAACTGCTCGACGCATTTTCGACAAGCCAAGTCACGCGCGCCTGGGGATAACCCGCACGTAGCGCCGAGACGGCTGGGAGCGTGCGCACCACATCTCCGACGGCGCCCAATCGAATCACGAGGATTCGCTCGGCAACCGGCGGAGTCGCGAGGGGATTCAAACAGCGAAGATTCGGACGACTAAGAATGGGCTTTGCCTCGCGCAGAAGAAACGGCCCGTGTAGCATAACGCGCCATGCGTTTCTCCCGCACACTTTCGGTTTACCTCTTGCGCGAAGTCCTCGCCTACACCGCGCTCGGGATTTTGCTTTTTACTGCACTCTTCGTGGCGCAGAATTTCGTTTCGCGGATAAGCGAACTGATCGGCGTTGGACTCACCGCCAAACACATCCTGATTCTTTTGCGTAGCCTCGGCGTGATTTTTCTCCCGCTGATTTTACCAATCGCATTTTTGTTCGGAACACTCGTCGCCGTCGGAAGACTCTCGGCGGATAGCGAAATCACCGCCATGCGCGCATGCGGCATCGGACTTGGCGAACTCGTGATGCCGTTGTTCGGACTCTCGCTCGTGTTTTCGATAGGCATGTTTTACTTGCTCTCCGACGTGAAACCGCGCGCGCGCCAAGATTTGGATACGCTTGCGCGACAACTGATTTCGCAAGCAAAACTGCTTCAGCCCGCCCAGTTCGTTGCACTTGGGAATCGAATCCTTTTTGCGGATCACGCCGACAAGGAAACAGGGCTTGAGCACATCATGATCTGGGACCACAGCAAACCGGAGCTCCCTTTCGTGGTCTTCGCAGAATCGGGCGCGATCGATCTCGACGACGAAACCGGCTTTCTCAAACTCGCATTGCGCAACGGCGACGTCCACATCCAGACTCCCGATGTAACAACCAGTACGACTGCGAAGAGCGAAGCACAGATTACCTATCGGCACATTTCCTTTGCAGAACTCGAATACGAATTCGACGTGAGCTCCACCCTTGGCAATCGCTGTTCCCTAAGCGAACAAAGCAGTGCCGAGTTGCGTGCAATCTATGCGCGACATCTTGCAGGCAAACCGAACGATTGCATCGTCAAAGATCCGAATCGAATTTTGATTGAACTCTATCAACGCAGCATGCGCCCCATCGCACCCATGCTCTTTGCGCTCGTCGGTGTGCCTCTTGGGATGCGTCGCGCGCGCGGCCACGGACGCGCCTGGAGCGTGCTGCTCTGCGTGCTCATGGTCTTTGTGTATTACATTTTTATGAGTATGGGCGAGCGTTTCGCAAAAGACGCTCGAATGCCCATCTGGCTTGCTCTTGCTCTGCCCAATCTGGTTTTCGCTGCGGTCGCACCCATTCTTCTCTTTCGCGCACGACGCAACGAGATTTGAATTGGCTTCGCTCCCCGCAAACTTCCGCGAAGAACGCCGTGGCGGAATGCGCTTGATCTGCGACAACGAATGGATGCCCGCAGTTTCGCAATCAAAATTTTTTTCTCCGGAACATTTCGAAAAACTCTTTTTCGCCGATCGTGGAATCGGACGTGGCACCGCGTTGCAGATTACGCTTCCTGGTGTCAACGAACGATTCTTTCTGCGCCCGGTCCTGCACGGCGGAATTTTGGGATCTGCGCTTGGCGCAGCTTCGCTCGGGCTCGCACGACCTCTGCACGAAATCGCCGTTACCGCCGCATTGCGTAACGCGGGCGCACCCGTGCCACGGCCCGCATTCGTTCTCGGACGCACCTTCTGCGGACACGCCAAAAGCTTGCTCTGGAAAGCCGCCCTCGCCAGTGTCGCAATCGAAAACACCGTCGACGGCTTAGCGTTTTTTGCAAGCACACCCGATCCGTTACGCATCGAACGCGCCACGCGCTCCGCTGCAAAAGCCATTCGCAAATTTCACGACTGCGGCGGGATGCACGCCGATCTACAGATCAAAAATATGCTGATTTCAGAAAAGGGATCCGACACAGAAGTGTTTCTGATTGACCTCGACCGCGCTCGCCTTGTCGCACACGTCTCGCCTGCACGACGCATGCAAGAGCTCATGCGCCTATACCGCTCTTTGATCAAACGCGACTTGCTCCACCACTTTGGCCGTTCTATTGCATCCCAAGAAAAAGCTGCGTACGGTTTCCTTCACGCTTACACCGACGGAGATTCGGAATTGGAAACCGCGCTTTTGGCACATCTCGCCAAAGAGAAACTGCGCGTTGCTATCCACCGTCTTGGGTATCGCAGCCCGAAGTAAACAAGCCCGAGCTTACGGCTTGCCATCGTTACGACGCCGCGCTCTGCGAAATGCACGAAAGTCGGACGTCTTGCGCCAACGATGATGAAACCAGAGCCAGGCACTTGGGTTCTGGTTTATGATTTCACTCATTGCATCATTGATGCGGAGCATTCCTTCCCCAAGCAATCGTCGATCCCGACGGGCACGACGCTCCTCGACCGATACTTCCTCCGCAATATTGCTGGCTGCCTCTGCGGCAGTAACGCTGTGAAAATCCAGCACGATTTCTTCGCCATACACAATTTCTTGTTTTCCATCCGCAAGACGGCGAATGGAAACCGGAAGCACGCCCGCACCCGTTTGCATGGCAAGCGCAACGGCCCCCGTCGTCGTCCACGCAGGATGCCCCAAAAAAGACACCAGCTCGCCACCGCGTTGTTCTCCCCAATACTGATCCACCAGCAGTCCGAGTACGGCTCCGCGGCGCAACCCCTTGACCAAGGGCAGCATTGTTTGCGGATGAGTTTGTGCGCCCGCCATACCACGCACCTCGACGATCCAGCGATACAACTCGGGATTCCCCACCGCACGACCCACACCGAGCGTCACCAAATCGAATGTACGCAGTTGCGCCGAAACCGCGACGAACAGCCATTCCCAATTTCCGGAATGTGTAGCGACGCAAATCACGCCTTTGCCGCGCGCAGCGATGCGCTGCAGGTTTTCCGTCCCACGATAGGTGGTGCACTGCATGACCTCGACCGGAGAAAGCTTTTGCAAAAGCGCCCATTCGACGAAGGAAGAACCCAGATTTGCAAAGGACTCACGTGCGATGGAAACGCGCTGCTCCTCCGTCCAATCGGGATACACAAAAGCGAGATGATCGAGCATCTTGATCCGTCGATGCCCAAT
This sequence comes from Geobacter sp., assembly GCA_018262735.1. Lineage (GTDB taxonomy): Bacteria > Myxococcota_A > UBA9160 > UBA9160 > JADFDR01 > JADFDR01. The sequence continues at coordinate 1,520 of JADFDR010000047.1, read as the reverse complement.
CCATGCAAAACAGCATCTTCCTATGCTGCGACAGATCCAACACGCAAGTGCGTAGGGAAGAAAATTCACGATCCCTACAATGGCCTTGGCAAGCCAAAGACTGCTCTTCCAACGCAGACGCACGGCACGCGACGCATTCTCTTCCGTCGGCTTACGTCGTTTTTTCTTGCGCTTCTTTTGAAGCGTTGCTGCAGATCGATCCTCGCTCATGATTGCAACCGTGTTTCAAGCCAGTCAAGAAACGGCTCGCCTTCTTCCGTAGCGAGATCGATGCTGAGAACACGCAGCACGATACCACGCACCCATTCGGGACAAATCTTCACTGCGTCTTTCTCCGTCGTCACCCAGATGCAATTCTCGGCAAGACGCGCCAGCTCGACAAAATCTTGCTCTCGATATGCGTAATGATCGGGGAAAATTTTTTCCTGCACAACATGCGCACCCAGCGCCTCGAGCGTACGTCGGAACGAGTCGGGGTTGGCAATTCCAGCCAACATTCCGACGCGCACGCTCGACAACACCGACGGAAGATCGCGTTCTTCATCCGAAATCGACAAGACCGAAATCGGCCGACGTTGTGCGGAAAACCATTTGGCCCGCGGCGCCTTGCGTGCAAGCAACTCGGCATCCTGCTGCTCGAGCGGGCCGTCCATCACCCAAATCGCATCTGCGAGCGACAGCGCCGCGAGAGGTTCGCGCAAGGGACCGCGCGGCAAAACGCGAGCATTGCCAAGCCCGCGCTTGCCATCGAACATCAAAATTTCGACATCGCGCGCAAGGCGATGATGCTGAAACCCGTCATCCAGAATCAAGACATCCGTCGCATAATTGCGTATAGCATATTCTCCGACTCGATCGCGTTGCGCACCCACCAGAATCGGCACGCCGGGCACACGACGCGCCAGCCACAGCGGCTCGTCCCCCGCCCGCACAGCATTGTCTAAAATCTTGACTCCGTCGGAAACAACCAACACTTCTTCGTGTCCATCTCGTCCGTAGCCACGACTCGCCACGGCGACCCGATAGCCGCGACGTTGCAACGAGACTGCAAGCCAAGCGACCAGTGGCGTTTTGCCCGAACCTCCAACCAAAAGGTTGCCCACGCTCACGACACGACATGCCAAGCGCGTCGCCTTCTTCAACCCGTAGCGGTAGGCAAGGCGATGCAGGCGTGCACCAAAACCATAAGGCGCCGAGAGCATGGCAAGCGGCAAGAGCGCTGCGCGCTCAAGCCAGGACTCCTCTTTTTTGTGTAACCACGAAAAACTCACGTCGGCTTCCCCTTGCGCATTGCGAGAAAACCTTGCACCCAGGCTGCAGTACGCGTCACAGCACCCGCGTGTGCTTGCAGCGCAGCGTAACCACGCGCGCCTGCAGCGCCTGCTTGCGCTGGATCGCGCAACCAGTCCACGAGCGCCTCGCCCAAGGCAGCGGAGTTCTCCACGCGCCGTGCCGCATGCGCATCGAGCAAAAGTCGAACAGCATCCGGCAAATTTTGCGTATGCGGACCAAACAACACT
>JADFDR010000046.1 GCA_018262735.1 Geobacter sp. | reverse complement strand
CTATCCGGGGGCGTTCTCGGACTTGGGCTTGGACTCGGTGCGGTCGCACTGTTGCGACGGGCACTGCCGGTGCTGCCGGCACAAGCACCGTTGTGGGTGATCGTTGCCGTACTTGGAGTATCGGTGGGAACGGGCGTGTTTTTCGGTGTACTGCCTGCATGGCGTGCGATGCGCCTTGATCCTATCCAAGCCTTGGGAAGCAAGAAGTAGCGAAGCCAATGGAAAAACGAGATTACATTGAAATGTGTAGCGGTGCATTGCGCGCGAATTTCTTGCGCTCGATGCTGTCGATGTTCGGCATCGCCATCGGTGTTGCTGCGGTCGTGTTGCTCACCTCGATCGGCGAAGGAACTCGACGCTACATCCTGAAAGAATTCACACAGTTCGGAACCAATATTCTCGCGGTAAACCCTGGGAAAACCGAAACGCGCGGCATTCCAGGAATCTTTGGCGGAACGACGCGCAAACTTACAATCGATGACGCACTCGCCGTCGAGCGACTACCGCGCGTGCAACGCATCGTGCCAATGACGATGGGACTTGCACGCGTCGAATCCGAGGGGCGAGGACGAAGCGTCATCGTGTACGGATCGAGCAGCGCAATGCCCGAGACGTTTCAATTCGAAATCGGCCAAGGCGAATTTCTACCCAAAATCGACATGCATCGCGCAATGCCGGTGGTCGTGCTTGGACCCAAAGTGAAACGCGAACTTTTCGGTGATGACAATGCTCTCGGCAAATCGGTGCGCATCTCGGGCTATCGCTTGCGTGTGATCGGCATCATGGCACCCAAAGGACAAATGCTCGGCTTCGATCTTGACGATGCCGTGTACATCCCTGTCGCGCTCGCAATGCAAATTTTCAATCTCGACGAACTCAACGAAATCGACGTCGCCTTCGCGCACGGCGGTCTTGCCGAGCAAGTTGCCGAAGACGTACGCAAACTTTTGACGGATCGTCATCGTGGATATGAAGATTTCACCATCACCACACAAACTGCGATGCTCGACGTTTTCGACAAAGTGATCCGCGGCATCACGCTCGCTGTAAGTTTCATTGCCGGCATTTCGCTGCTCGTCGGAGCAGTAGGAATTTTCACGATGATGTGGATTTCCGTCGGAGAACGCATTTCCGAAATTGGACTCTTGCTCGCAATCGGTGCCACGCCCAAGCAGATCCATCAACTTTTTCTGATCGAAGCCATTCTTCTGACAACACTTGGAGGTGTCGTTGGCGCTGCTTTGGGATTGGGCCTTACGGGCTTGTTGCAAATCGCATTCCCGACTTTGCCCGTGCAGGTGCAGGGACAATATCTGGCGGGCGCTCTCATGATGAGCGTCATCACGGGCATCGCCTCCGGCGTAGCACCCGCACGACGCGCGGCACGCCTCACGCCCGTCGAAGCCTTGCAAAGCGAATGAGTCGATAGAGGAGGAGCCTCGGATTCATTCCGCATTCAAGAAACGAAATCCATGCGAGGTTCCTTAGGGAGCCTCTGATCAATTCCATCCCCCCGCGAATCAGGGTTGATGTTTTCCGTCGGTGGAATGTCAACTCGTTTTTCGAAAGCGGAATTGATCCGAGGCTCCTTAGGCCGCGATGATTCGTGCACCCGGAGCGCGAGCCTGCAAGATCCTTGCAGCCGTCTCCTGCTCGGCTCCAAAAAGTGCCGTCGCAGCAGCGTCGGCATCGATACAACGCTCGGCCACAACGGTAAGACTGTGCCGTACACTTTCTCGTGGCGCAGCACTGACGGGATCGAGCAGATGGTGATAGCGCCGTCCGTGATAAGTGAAAAACTGGAAGTAATCGCCGGAGGTTGCCACGGCAGCATCGGAGAGTTCAAAACTTCGCAGCACTTTTTCGGGATGCTGGGGATCGAGAATACCGACGCTCCACGCCTCGCCCGACACAGAAGTGCCGAGCGCATACAGATCGCCACCGACGTTGACCAACCCGGATCGAACACCGAGTTCGCGCAAGCGCGCTACGGCACGATCGACACCATATCCTTTGGCAATGCCGCCGAGGTCAAGCGCCACTTCGGGATCGGAAAAGCGCACTCGCGCAGATGGTAGATCCGATGCCGCACTCTTTGCAACACTATTTTGTGTCGATACGTCGATAGCCCGATACAGCTTGCGCCCCGCGAATTTTTGCACTGCCCCTGCGTCCGGCGGCATCGTGCGACGATTCACGTCCCAAAGTTCCACGAGCTTGCCCAGTGCCGGATCGAAACGCCCTTCGCTGGTTTGTGCCCAAAGCAGCGCCGCTTCGATCACCTTGGCCGTATCGACACAAACGGGAGTCGGCTCCCGAAAAGCCAAACGGCTGGCGCGGCCCACTTCGGAGCTTGGATCAAAGCGCGTCAGCGTGCGCTCGACGGACTGCAACACCGCGAAGGCCACATCGATGGCCTGCTGCGCAAAACGCGCGTCCTCATGTACGACGCCGATCTCCGCGAGCGTTCCCATCACCGGCAAACTCCGACGGGTGAGCGTATGCCGAGCGCGTGAAAACCACGGCACGCTCGCAACGGCCAATGCTCCTGCGCCGAGCGCGAGAAATTCGCGCCGACCCAACTTGGAACGGAAATCATCCGGAGAACACCAAGAAGTGTCGTTTGCCGGAGAGCACGTTTGCTGTGCGGAAGACACATCCCGTGCGTTGTGCGTGTTTTGAAATCGCTGCGTCATGGTTTACTCCGCATCCTGCTTGCGTGCTTCTCCATCGCCTTCGCGACACAATTTCGAGTCCGATGCGATGGGTTTTTGACCGATTTGCAAGTTCTGCTTTTTCACACCTTCACACGACCCTGCACAGCCGCAGCTTCCAGCACTCTTTCCGCGCCGCGTAAGCCCAAAGACCACAAATAAAATCACGACAGCGACGATGATCCAAATCTCGTTCATGCTCCACCACTCAACAATCCCGCAAAGCCCATGAAGGCCAGCGACAAACTCCCGGCGATGATCAACACCAACCCAGTGCCTTTCGCAATCGACGGGACATCCGAAAATTCCGTACTTTCACGAATCGATGCCATGAGCACGAGCGCGAGCGTAAGCCCGGCCCCGGCACCCAGCGCAAAGAACAACCCTTCCCAAAACCCATAGCCGCGATTCGTCTGAAAAATCGCAAGCCCGAGAATCGCGCAATTCGTCGTGATCAACGGCAGATAAATCCCAAGCTGCCGAAACAGCGTCGGGCTCACCTTCTTGATGACCATCTCGACGATCTGCACGAGTGACGCAATCACAATGATGAACGAAATGATTCGCAAATACGGCGCAGCTTCCAGCACAAAACGATTGAGCGCCCACGCCGAAATCGATGTCAACACCAACACAAAAATGTTTGCAGCACCCATGCGCAGCGCCGTCTCCACGCGCGACGAAACTCCCATAAAAGCGCAAAGCCCAAGGAAAAGCACCAGCGTGAAGTTGTTCACAACCATCGCCGAGAAGAAAATCCAGACGAGTTCGCTCATCATGCTCGCTCCTGTGCAGACATCGCACTAACACGATTTGCGCGTCGACGTTCCTCTACATAACCAAGTGTCAGCAAAATTACGCCGAGCGTCAGGAATCCGCCCGGCGGTAAAATCATCACAACCCAGGGCTCGTAGGAATCACCAAAAAGCGGGATGCCCAAAAACGTGCCGTATCCGATCACCTCGCGCAGGCTGCCCATCATCAACATCGCCAAGATGAAACCGAGCCCGGAACCGATGGCATCGAGCACCGAACGCCAAACCGTATTCTTCGCTGCAAAAGCCTCTTGCCGCCCAAGAATGATGCAGTTCACGACGATCAGCGCGATGAAGGCACCGAGCGCCTTGTGCACTTCGGGCACGAGCGCTTCGAGACACATTTCTGCGACAGTCACAAACGTAGCAATGATCAGGATGTACACCGAAATGCGAATTTCATTGGGAATGAAGCGCTTGAACAACGAAACGAAGAAACTCGAACCGAGCAAAACGGCAAAGGTTGCTATGCCCATCACCAAACTGTTTTCGACGGTATTCGTCACGGCAAGCGTCGGACAAAGCCCGAGCACTTGCACCAAGACTGGGTTTTCGCGCCAGATCCCGCGCAGCAAGTCTTCTTGTGCCGTGCTTTTTCTCATGGTGCAGCACTCCTCAAATCTGCATCAACCGGCACTACGCGATTTGGTGTTGACGCCGTCGCCTTTGGGTTCGATTCCTCTTGCGTCGTACCGACTTTCGCTTGCGCATCGAGATACGCGAGAAGTAGCGGTTGCAAGCGCGTCACGGCTTGATTGAGGTTGCGCACCACAGCGCGCGACGAAATCGTCGCGCCCGTAATCATTTCGATTTCGTTTTCCGCCGACTTCTCGCCCTTCTTGACTCCAAGAAGGGGGGCGGCAATGCCTTCGAATTGCGTTCGAAAACTCGCATCCTTTTCGATCTTATCACCAAGGCCTGGCGTTTCTTTGCTTTCGAGCACTTTGATGCCAAGCAAACGACCTGCGCGTGGGTCGAAGCCGAAAATCAATTTGATCTGATCCTGAAACCCGGGCCCCATCGCGACGAGAGCGAAACCGATCGGTGTATCCTGCGCATCGAAACCATAAAAGACTTTTTCAAAATCTTTTTCGCGTGCGCCCGACGGCAAAGTCGCGGAAATTCCCTCCGGCAGCACATAAAGTGTTTCGTAGCGTGCAGGACCTTTCAAAACTTCGCCGATCGCTGCGCGTAAGACTTCGGCCTTGTGCGCTTCGATTGCAGGAAGCGTGGCATGAAACGCAAACACCAAAAGCACGCCCGCTATCACACCAGCGAACACGAGCGTAAACACAAGCTTCACCGTCGAAACATCCTGCGTGAGCGGAGGCGGCGGCACGGCATGTGCCGTATCGTGCAATGTCGCGGGGTCACTCATAGACTGCGCACCTTGACACTCGTGCCAAAGACACGAGGCTGTGTAATGCGATTGATGAAGGGAACGAGAGCATTCATCAGCAGGATCGCGTACATCACGCCTTCGGAAAGCCCGCCCCAAATGCGGATGCTTACGACCAAAAAACCAATGCCGATTCCAAAAATCCAACAGCCTCGATTCGTCACCGGCGAGGTCACCATGTCCGTCGCCATGAACACGGCGCCAAGCATAAGTCCGCCGGAAAACAACATGAAGATCGGGCTCGGGTAGCGTGCAGCGTCGATTGCATGCAGGACACTCGCGATCCCTGCGACGGAAAGAAAGATGCTCGCCGGAATTCGCCAGTTCAAAAAATTCTTCCACGCGAGATACGCACCGCTGACCAAAATGACCAACCCCGAGGTTTCACCGATCGAACCATTCACTGAGCCAAGCAACAAATCCAGATTCGAAGTCGCCGTGTGTTCAAACTTCATGAAACCAAGCGGTGTCGCGCCCGTCAGTGTGTCCACGACATGCGGACTCATCAAGGGCAACGCGAAATTGTCGCCGCGCAAATGCCACCAAGAACCTGCCCAAGCTTCGCCACTTGCCGACCAAGTCGTGATCGCCACCGGAAATGCAGCTTGCAAAAACGCGCGCCCCAGCAGTGCAGGATTGAAAATATTCTGGCCAAGTCCGCCAAAGATCATCTTTCCAAAGCCAATTCCAAATGCTCCACCGACGAACGCCATCCAAAGCGGAAAACCCGGCGGCAAAGTCAGGCCAAGCAGCACGCCAGTAATCATGCCCGAGCCGTCGAAAAGAGTACGCGGGCCACTCCGCACAAACGCCCACTCCGTCACGATTGCACCGGCACAGCTCGCAAGGATCACGAGCAAGGCGCTCGGACCAAAAAAATAAATCGAGGCCGCAATCACGGGACACAAACTTGCGACAACGCTCCACATGATCTGTGGCGTTGAATCCGGACCTTTGAAATGCGGTGCAGCCATCACTTGAATCGGCTGCGAATGCGGCGTCGGCGTCATGATTTTCTCGGTGGATTTTTTCGTAAATAGGTTTTTGAAACCAAAAACAATTGACTCAAAGGGATGTTCGACGGACAGACATACGAGCAACAACCGCAGAGCATGCAATCGTTCAAATGATAGTCGAGCATTTCTTCATAGCGTTCCGCCTTGGCGAGATTTCCGAGCATCTGCGGATTCAAAAAAATCGGACAGGCTTCGAGGCAGTGCCCGCATCGAATACACGGATAAGTGTTCTTCGTTTTACACTCTGCACGCGTGAGAGCGAGCACGCCACCCGTACCTTTCAAAATCGGCGTATCGAGATTGCCCTGCGCGAGCCCCATCATTGGACCGCCGAGCACCACTTCTTGTGCATCGCTTGTCAGTCCGCCGCAAACTTCGAGGATGTCACGAATCTTCGTACCAAACGGAATGATCCAATTGCCGGGCTTGGAAATGCCGCGTCCACTCACAGTCACGATACGTTCGATCAGTGGCAAACCCGTCTCGAAGACTTCCCCGATCATCGCCACCGTCGTCACGTTTTGCACAAGCACACCGATCGAACTCGGCAACTTTCCCGACGGCACTTCGCGATCGGTAAGCGCCTTGATCAACATCTTTTCCGCACCTTGCGGATACTTCACTGGAAGCGCATGCACGCTCACCTCGAGATCCGACGGACACGCCGCGGAAAGCGCGGCAAGAGCATCGGGCTTGTTCGCTTCGACACCGATCCTGGCACGGCGGATTCCGAGCGCTTTGAGCAAAATGCGAATACCAAAAAAAACGCGCGCCGGTTGCTCAACCATCATGCGGTGATCCGCCGTGAGATATGGCTCGCACTCGCAACCGTTCACGAGCAAGACATCGATCGGATTTTCTTTGGGCGGAGTCATTTTCGCAGCAGCCGGAAAAGCCGCGCCGCCAAGTCCCACGATGCCCGCGCGCCGAATAGCCTCGGAGATGTCCTTCGTTTCAAGTGTCTGCCAATCTGGCACGAGGCGAGGCCGGGGCACTTGGGGCGAATACGGAGCAACTTCGATGCGAATGGCGGGCGTTTGTGCGCCACTCGGATGCGGCCAAAATCCGATTTCCTGTACCACTCCCGACACCGAAGAATGTACAGGCGCCGAAATCGCAGCCGTCGCTTCCGCGATGAGATCACCGCGTTCCACCCGATCGCCCACACGCACGATCGACTTGGCTGGTGCGCCCAGGTGCTGACTGAGCGGCAAGACGACTTCCTTGGGAAAAGGCATCCGCCGCGAAGCAAGCTTCGCCGTCAATTCCTTTTCGTCCGGCGGATGAACGCCATGCCGAAAGCTCAAGAACGACACCATTGCATCCTCAATTGAAGCGTTGCGCACGCTTGATCAGAGCATCGAGATTTTTTTCTTTGGGATTCTGCGGCGTACCCGGATGGATAATTTCCGCCGGACAGCGCTCCGCCGCCACCACCAAATCTTTGAACGAACCCAGCTTGGCATCCGTGATATAGGCTTGCTTCTTGGCGTTGTATACAAAGAGCTTCGGATTGACGCCAATGCATTCGTCGCAAGTCGTACAACGCTCGCTCTCGAGGTACGGCGCAACTCCAATCGCATCGTCACTTTTTTGTGTCAATTGCAAAGTTGGACTCGAGGAAATGTCGCGCGTCACGGGCACTTCCTTCTCCGCTTCAAAATCGAGAGTAACACCTTCGAGTGTATTCGAGAGTTCGTCGCCCTCTTGCGCCGATTTCAAAAGTCCTTCCATCAAACGCCGCGCAATCAACTTCGGATAGCGTGTCTTCATTTCGAGAAGCTTCGCTTCGTACTCGCGTTGCAGCTGCTCGGTGACGATTTCTTGCAGACTCGAAGAAAGTTCGAGGCCTGCGAGTTCTTTGAGCTGCGACCAGAAACGCAACCGATCTTCGGCAAGTTCCACAACTCCTTGTGCGACGAGCAAACGATCGAGATGGCGCTCGGCATCAAGCGTGTAGATGAACGGCTGCGCACCTTCGCGATCTTCCCGCGAGCGTGCGATGTATTCGTGGAACGGCACCAACTCTCCCTCGGAAATATCCTTTGGCACCGGCCGAAAATGCTTGCGGAAGCGCGCTTCGTGCGCCGCCCAATCCGCGATCGTCACCGGAAGAGTCATCCCTGCCTCCGTGCCATTTTCCTCCAAATAAGAAAGCTGATAGCTCGGCCAGATTTCGTCGAGTGCAGGATTCCCGTCGAGACTCAAGCAATCGGAAATGTGCTCGCCCGCGTCGGGGTCATACACCAAATGCGGGAACGCGCGACTTTCGAGAGCAAGACGTGTTGCTTGCGGTGCTGCATCATCGGCGATGCCCCACTCCGGCGGACAAGGACTGTTGAAAATAAACACCGCCGGGCGTCGCGATTGCAAGCCCTGCAACACACTCCCCAATAGATGCGACGCCGACGCCTGCGACGATTGCACGACAAACACACCACGGTGTGCAATCGCAATCAGCGACAATTCCTTCCGCGTCTCTTCTTTCCCACGTTGTCCAGACCCATATGCTGCCATGTCCGACACTTGCGACGTGTAGCCACTCGTGCAGGCTTGGCCTCCTGTATTCGAATACACTTGCGTATCGACGACCATGACACGAATCGGTTTCCCCGATGCCATCAAGCGGGAAAGATTCTGGAAACCGATATCGAGCATGGCGCCATCGCCACCGACGGCAAAGAGCGGAGGACAAAGCTCGAATTCTTCGTCATCGAATTTGCGCCAATCGAAGAAGGTGAAAAGTTTTTCGTCGCGCTCAGCATCGTAGCGATCGTCGAGAATCAACTTGGCACGACGGACCGCAGTAAAGCCGTCTGCCATCTTGCGCATATGACCTTCGAAAATACCGATCGCCACCGACGGAGCATCCTGGAAAAGATGATTGACCCAGGGAAACGGATACGGATTGTAGGGATACGTGGAACCCCACACCGACGAACAACCCGTCGAATTCGTGAAGGCAAGCGAAGCGCGCCCCTTCCCCGTCGGGCCTTCCGTATAGCGCCAATGCAAATCCTTCAATTGATGGATCGTCTCGACGATCCGTTCGACTTGCGCCTTTTTCTCCGTCGACACCGACACGCTCAGTGCCGCTTTGTGCGCAATCGCATCGGCGATGGAATCGAGATCGGCGCCTGCAGTAAGCAACGTACGCGCTTTGGTGTCGAGTCGTTCGATCAGTTTTTCGAGATTGGCCACATGGTTCGCAACGCGCTTCTGCATCAACGCTTCGACGGCCGACACCACCAGGTGAATGACGGTCTTTTCGCCGCAACCCATGCAGGCTCCGTCACCCCCGATCATCGAAAAATAATTCGACTGTTTGAGAAGAAGCGACGGCAGAACTCCGATTCCTTCTTCGAGGCTCGCGATATTGACGTAGCGATCCGGAGTCTCCGGCAAATTTTGCCAAAGCGCCCAGTCGTGGCGAAGTTTTTCCACGACTTCGTCCGTCTGACGCACGGGACGCAAGGCATCCTCGGGACAAACCGCGATGCATACGTCGCAACCTTTGCAAGTGTCGGGATTGATCGTGATCGAAAGCAGTCCTCCACTGCCCTTCTCTTTGCTTTCCGGCAAATCGTAGAAAGGACGCGTCTTCGCAAGCGGAAACCCCTCGAGCGCGGCATAGAGTGACACAAATTCTTGATCAAACTCTTTGCGCTTCTCGGGATCGAGGCTGAGCTTGTCTGCAACGACTGCATAGGCCCGCGAGAGTACGCTCTCAAAATTTGCAAAGGGCCCCGCACCCAAAATGCGACGCACCTCTTTTGCAAGCGGCTTTTCGATCTGCTTGATCCGGTTTAACACAGATTTGTGTGAAACAGTTTGCAGCGCCGCGCAAAGTATGTCTTCGACGGTGCTCACCACACCGGGAATCGCCGAATCCGGGCATTGCGTCCAACATTGGCTGCAACCAGTACATTTTTCAGGAACGAACTCCGGCACCGAGAAACGCACCACCGACATGTCGCGAATGGAACTCGACGCTGCAGGCATGATGCTCATGGCCGTAAAGGGATCAGCAAGCACGTCCTCGCCCAGTTTGTAGAGCGTGCTCACCTGCTCGAAAAATTGACCCGGATTGCCGTACCCCGCGCGCACACAGGAGCCGTCCATCCTCGACGGAAGCACAATCAAGTTGCTGCTGTCGATGCCGCTGTCCTTGAGCTCGGCCACCGGCACTTCTTGCACTTCCTGAAAGCCGCGCTCGATCACACGCAGATTTTCCTGCACGACTTTTTCGCCGAGCTTTCCGAACTTCTTTTGGAGTTGCGTGTGAATTCCGTCGAAAAGTTTTTCGGCGGTGAGCCCGCTTTGCGCCATGAGCGGCGAAGCCTTGAAGAACGCGCCGAGAAAGGCCGCGCCTTGCATGCGATAGCGCAGCTCGGGATCCGACGCTTCACTGTGTGCGATCGCAAAACCATCGAGATGGAACAATCGAATTCCGGCTTCGCGAATCTTGCGCTGCGCATGCTTCGGCAAACTATCCCAAAGCTCTTTATCCGACACACTACTTTGTAGGATGAACACGCCGCCTTTCGAAAGGCCCGCGAGCGGATCGGAATGATGAAACACGTTCGAGTCGGGAGAGAGCACGACATTCACATGCTTGAGCTCGCAGTTGGTGCGAATTGGCTGATTCGCCAGCGTCGCGTAGAACGTGGTGGGTTGCCCCTTTTTCTCCGAACCGTATTTGGGATTCGCTTTCATGTGTAGGTCGAGAAGCTCGGCCGCCGTAATCGCGAGATTCTTGCCCATCGTGATCGCGCCCCATCCACCGACGGAGTGAATGCGAATCGAAAGCGCGCCTTCCGGCATCAAGTCCACGTTTTCGGCGCGCTCGAGCGCGAGTTCGGCTACGTGCGGATACCCTTCAAGCATCTTTTCTTGATGAATCTGCAGCTTGGGCAAGCGCGTGCCTTTGCGCACGAAATCGATTCCAAGATAGAACTGCCGACGCTGCGTGCCTCCGTCGAGCATGTTCTCGACAGTCGCAATCAAATCGCCCGGCTGCAAATCGCGACTCCCCAGCCCAAAGCAGCCCGAATAAAACGCCGGCATTTCCTCGGCACGACACGGCGTGATCCCCGCAAAGGGCAATGCCGATTTTGCCTTGGAATTTTCGAGTGCCTTGCTCAGCGCTGCACGCACTTCACGAATCAGTGGCAAATCGACGGCGAGCGGCTGATCGGTACGCTCGAGAACGGTGACGGCCTTCTTTCCACGCAACACTTTTGTGAGTAAGTCTGTCGGGAATGGACGGAACATCGTCACGTTCACGACGCCGATTTTCAGGCCACGCGTTTGGCGCAGATAATCCACGACGGCTTCGGCGTTCGCGATGACGGAACCTTGCCCGAGAATCACATACTCGGCATCGTCGAGGCGATAGCTCATCAGCCGCGCGTAGTTTCGCCCCGTCAGCGCGGCATATTCGTCGAACGCTCGATCGGTCAACTCCGCAATATGATCGAAATAAAACGGTCGCTGCGCCGCTACACCTTGCGCATAACTTTCCTGGTTTTGCACGACACCGATCATGGCCGGATAGTCGTAATCGAAAAGCTCGGGAATCCGACGGCGCTTTTCTCCAAAAACCATGCGCTGCGCCGGCGTCGGCGAATCGATCATATCCGACGGATCGCCGAGATATTCTTTCACGAGCGCACGCTCGGGCATACGCAGCGTCTCCAGCACGTGACTGGTGAGAAAGCCGTCTTGCGCGGAAATGCCGGGATTGAGCGAAAGCTCCGCAATGCGATGCGCGATCAACGTAAAATCCGCAGCTTCTTGCACGTCTTTGGCAAAGATCTGAAAGAATCCTGTGTCATCGATTGCGTGATAATCGTCATGCCCGGCGTGTACGTTCAAGCTGTGCTTCGTGATCGCACGACACGCCACGTTGAGCACGTAGGTCAAGCGCTTTCCGACGGCGGCGTAGAGAGACTCGTGCATGTAGGCAATGCCTTGTCCACTTGAAAAATTCGTCGCGCGCAAACCCGTCATGCTCATACCGGCGGTAACACCCGCTGCGGCATGCTCGCCTTCGGGCTCGAAAAACAGAAGTGCGCGGCCGTTCACGTTCGTCTTGCCGGAAGCCATCGCAAGCGCCCACCCTTCACCCATTTGTGTCGAGGGCGTAATCGGATACGCACCGGCGGCTTCACTGGCGGCGGTTTCCATCGCCACCACGGCAGCGCTGCCGTCCTCGGTCACGAGTTCTCCCGGATATTTTGGCTTGAACGTCTCTTTGGCTTGCGTCATGACATCGCTTTCCTTTTCATTTCCTTGTTTTGCTCACCGAAGTTGGTCGCCACCCTCGCAACGACACGAGACACAAATTTGTTTATTCACGCAGTGCGACGATTTTCACACCCTGCGAAGGCAAAGATTGCGTTTCGAATTGCTTCTCTTCCACCCACACGATCGCGCCCGTCGGACAACGCCGAATCGCCTCGATGCCCGCGAGCTCATTCT
>JADFDR010000045.1 GCA_018262735.1 Geobacter sp. | reverse complement strand
AAAACGGTCCGTCGTCGCGTCGAGCGTGAGTCCGAAGCTGTTTCTTCCCGTAAAGCCGTCGATGCTTGCCGCAAGTGATTCGATGTCGCGAGCAAAGCTTGCGGCCGACAGGCGTGCCGTGCCGCGCGTCCAAAGACTCGAAACCAAACTGGAGAGTCCGGCCTCCTCGGGTGTCGGCTCAGCGAGTAGTCCGCCGAAAAATGCCGCGCGCATCGAAACGGAAGCAACGCCTCGGCGCGGCAATACAAAAATCTGTGCGCCATTTTCAAGAGAGTAAGAATGGATCGTCGACTCTTTCTTGTGTTGACGCAGATCTGTGGTGTGTGGTTGATGCAGATCGTCGCGTCGACTCGGCGGCGCAAAGCGTCGCGCCGTCTTCTCGACACCGCGCGCGACGGCGCGCTCCAAATCTTGTGGATCCATTGGGAGATCTGTGCTCTCGGGGAGGAGTGCTCCGACGGTGAGCCGATTTGGATGAAAGTGTGCTTGCGCGACGCGCAAAAGATCGTCGGCCGTGGCCGAACGAATTGTTGCGAGATATTCCGTTTCGTTTCGGTAATCACCCGCGAAAAATTGGAAGTGGCCGAGCTTGCGCGCGAGGCTCTCGACGCTTTCGCGAGCAAAGGTTTCATGCGCCAGAAAGTTGCTACGCGCCTTCTCGAGTTCATCGCGTGAGATTGGCCGCACGCTGAGTTCTGCAACTTCGCGTGCGATGGCTTGTGTCGCTTCAAGGATGCGTTCCGGATCGAGGTCGGCGCTGCAGCTCATCAACCCGCGATCGAGCGGCGTGTAGGAATAGGCGTCGATTTGATCGACGAGCTGTTCGGCATCTTTTACGCGTTGCGCAAGGCGGCTGCTTTCGCCGGAACCAAGGCAATAAGTCAAGAGATCGAGGTGAGGCGTATCGGGATGCACAAAGGGCAGGGATGCATACGCCAAGTCGAGACTCGTGCGCTCGAAGGGACGTCTCAACACGAAACTGCGTAGAGTCGTTTGGGAGGGTTCGGGTGTTCGCGCTCGCCGTGCGATACTCGGCTTGGCATGGGCGAAGGCACGTTCGATCTGTGCCAGCATGGTCTCGCTATCGAAGTCACCGACCGCAAGGAAGATCAGGTTGTTGGGTGCATACCAGCGTTCGAAGAAGTGTAAGATTTTTTCGCGCGAAAAACTTGCGACACTTTCGGGTGTTCCGAGGATGGGAAGGCGATACGGATGCGCGGTGTAGCAAGCTGCGAACATGGCGTGGTGAAAAACTTGATCGGGGCTGTCTTCGGAGCGTCGAATCTCTTCGAGCACGACTTCGATCTCGCGCGCGATTTCCGTCGGATCGAAGCACGAATTTTGAATCGCGTCGGCAAGCAGATCGATGCCGGTTTCGATTTCGCTACTTGGCAGCGTTGCGTAGTAGACGGTTTCGTCGAAGCTCGTGTAGGCGTTCATTTGTCCGCCGAGCCCTTCGATCGTGCCGGCGATTTCGCCGACGCCGCGCCGTGCGGTGCCTTTGAAGAGCATGTGTTCGTGAAAATGCGCGAGGCCCGCTTCGTCGCTGTTTTCGTCGGCGCTTCCGACTTTCGCCCAAACTTGTAGCGTTGCCACGGGAGCGCGATGCGTTTCGTGGAGAAGGACCGTGAGTCCGTTGGGGAGGGTTTTGCAGCGTGTTTTCGTATCGTCCAAGGCGCCGAATCCTAACCTGTTTTGCAGAAGCTTTCGAGTTGCGAATGCGCAAGCGTACTTCGCGTGGACATTCATGACGTCACTGTGAAAATGTGCAGGGTGACAAAATTCACTTCGAGAGGCTTGAAGCCATTTTGTTTCGTGGATGCTTTCTTGTCCGAGGTTTGTTTTTGTCGACGGGGAAAGCACATTGGATTTGCAAGCCTCGGATCCGTTTTGTTTTTCGAGAATTTTCGCAAACCAGAGCTGTGTTTTCCGTCGGTGGAAAGTCCACTCGCATTTGTGGGGCGAAATGGATTCGGCGCTTCTTGCAAGAACACGCCAAGAAAAAAAGCCAAGGTTTCTGAGGAGCGAGAGATGACGATTTTGACAGCGCGCGAGGCGCGAACTCCCGAAGACCTGCGCCACATCTCTGCGCCGATGGACATCCCAGATCTGACGCTCGGCGTTTATGTGCATCTGCCGTTTTGCGAGCGTGTGTGCCCGTACTGTGACTTCACGGTTTTTGCAGCGCGTCCGCTCGATGCCGATCTCGAGCGGCGCTACGTCGCAGGCATTCTCGCGGAGATGGATCAACGCCATTGCGATTTTGGATCGCGCAAACTTGCAAGCTTGTACTTGGGTGGAGGTACACCGTCGCTCTTTCAACCCGATTCGATCGCACAAATCGTAACCGCAGCGTTCGCGACGTTTGCGCCGCAGGACGCGGTCGAAGTGACGCTTGAAGTCAATCCAAGCACCGTCGAGCGCGAGCGCTTGCCGGCTTTTCTTGCGGCAGGTGTGAATCGATTTTCCGTCGGAGTGCAGTCGTTCGACGATCGGGTGCTGCGCAAGCTCGGTCGTGCGCATCGCCGCGAAGAGTGTCTTGCGACGCTGCACGCAGCGCGTCGAGCGGGTTGCACAAATCTTTCGCTCGATCTGATTTACGGAGCGCCGGGGCAAACGCTCGAAAGCTTCGAGCGCGACATCGAGGAAGCGCTTGTTTTTTCGCCGCAACACATATCTGCGTATTCGTTGAGTATCGAGGACAAAACGCCTTTTGCGAAGGCCGCCGCACGTGGGCAGCTTGCGCTTCCCCACGAAGAGGAAGTGGTGACGATGATGGAGCGCCTTGCGGATCGCCTTGCGGCGGCGGGGTTGCACGCCTATGAGCTCTCGAACTATGCCGTCCCCGGTGCAGAGTCGGTGCACAATCGGCGTTACTGGATGCGTCAGCCGGTGCTCGGACTTGGTGTCGGTGCGTGGTCGACGGAGGTTGTTTCCGTCGGTGCACCGTATGGTGCGCGCGGTGCGAACGTGACCGAAGTGGCAGTGTATTTCGATCGCATTGCAACCGGGCGCTCGGCGATCGAGGGAGCTTTGGAAGTTTTGCGTCCGGCGACGGCGCGTGGCGAGGCGATGTTTTTGGCGCTTCGAACTGCCGAGGGTTTGAAGGCGCACGCGTTTGCGCGCGAGTTCGGTGCGCCGCCGCGCGCATTCTTCGGGCCGGCCATCGATGCCTGTTTGGCAGCGGGGCTTTTGGTTGAGAGCACCGACGGAAATCTCGTGCTTTCGGCGAAGGGACGTCTGCTCGCGAACAGCGTTTTTGCGCAGTTCGTCGAAGATTCTTCGTCGGAGGCATAGCAAGCGCGACTCGTGTTCGTGCGATTTGTTTTTTGCAAGCATGCGTCGCGTAGCGGTCCACGGGAAATGCGCCGAGGCATACGCAACTCATTTGAGATTCGTGTGAGGATGCGCGAGACGAGGAACTGCGTAAGAGGTCAGAGAATCCGAAGGAGTGAAATCGGAGTAGGCCATGCGTTGACGGAGGGGAGGGGTAGTGTTAAAACGCCAAAGAGAAGAATCCTTGACTTTCCCTTTTGATTTCAGATAGTTACCATGGTTTTGCAAAATGCGCTCGGAGAGCACAACGAGGTGATGTGATGAGTGAGAGCAAAGAGAAAAATTTGACGGACGATATCGAGGAACTGGGTGACGAACCCTCGGGCGGTGTGTTGCCGCCAAACGAGGAGCTCGAAGCTGCACTTCGCGATGCAGTCGAGTGTATCGAGGCGCGTGACACGAACTCGGCGGACTCGGGCAAGAAGGCGCCACCGACGAGCGGCATGTCGCTCGATGAGCTTGCGCGCCGCAAGGCCGCAGTCGATGACGCGAAACTTCGCGAAGCACAAGCAGCCGAGGGATCCGCAGCGCAGGCTGCACTCGAAGCCGAACTTGCTGCGAGCAAGGATCGAGCGCTTCGTTTGCAAGCGGACTTCGATAATTTTCGCCGTCGCACGCTCAAAGAACGCGAAGATCTCCTCAACTACGGTCACGAGAATCTCGTCAAGGATCTTTTGACGGCGGTCGATAATTTGGAGCGTGCGCTCGAACACGCGCAGGAAAACCGAGATGAGAACATCGAGGGATTGCTGCAGGGCGTCGATCTTGTGCTGCATGAAATGCTTCGCACGCTCGCCAAGCACGGAGTCAATCGCATCGAAGCGCAGGATCGGCCTTTCGATCCCGAGTTTCACGAGGCCATTGCGCAGGAGCCGACGGATACCAAGCCTGCGAATACGGTGGTCAAGGTTTTTCAAACGGGGTACACGCTACGCAATCGTGTTTTGCGCCCAGCGCGTGTCGTGGTTGCAAAGGCGACGGAGTAAACGAAAAACGCGTGAGCGAAGCGCGGGCAACTCAAATATGTGTTACGCGCAAGGCAAGGCACGAAGCGGTGCGTCGATGGGATGCGTTGGTTGGTGGGGCGCGAGGAGCGAATCGTCCGTGGCTCGGGGGAAAGGGGCAGGTGCTCGATGGGCAAGGTGATAGGGATCGATCTCGGTACGACAAATTCTTGTGTCGCAGTCATGGAAGGTGGCGATTCGCAAGTGATTGCCAATGCCGAAGGTGCGCGCACTACGCCCTCCATGGTGGGTTTTACGAACGCCGGAGAAAAACTCGTCGGGCAGATTGCCAAGCGCCAGTCGATTACCAATCCCGAAAATACGATTTTTGCAGTCAAGCGTCTGATCGGACGCAAGGCGGATAGCGAACAAGTCAAACGTTTCGCGTCGATGGCATCCTTCAAGGTGAGTGCGGCGGACAATGGCGATGCGTGGATTTCTGTGAAAGGAAATCTGATGTCGCCGCAGGAAATTTCATCGATCGTGCTCGCGAAGATGAAAGATACGGCGCAGGAGTTTCTCGGCGAGCCGGTGACGGAAGCTGTGATTACGGTTCCCGCGTACTTCAACGATGCACAACGCCAAGCGACGAAAGAGGCAGGCAAGATCGCGGGGCTCAACGTGCTGCGTATCATCAACGAGCCGACGGCGGCAGCACTCGCCTACGGCATCGATCAAAGCGAACACAAGAAGATCGCGGTTTTCGACTTGGGTGGTGGCACGTTCGATATCTCGATCATGGAAATCGGCGAAGGCGTTTTCGAGGTGAAGAGCACCAACGGTGACACTTATCTCGGTGGCGAAGATTTCGATCATCGCTTGGTCGAACATCTGATCCAAGCTTTCCAGGCGGAAACGAATCTCGATTTGCATCCGGACAAGATGGCCTTGCAGCGTCTCAAGGAAGCTGCCGAACGTGCCAAGCACGAGCTTTCCTCCGTCGAGGAAACGGACGTCAATCTGCCCTTCATCAGTGCGGACGCTTCGGGGCCGAAACATTTGCATGTCCGTGTTACGCGTGCGCAGCTTGAAGGACTGGTGGCAGATCTCATCGAGCGATTGGTGGAGCCTTGTCAGATTGCGCTCGAAGATGCGGAGCTTGCGCGTGGCGATATTGACGAGGTGGTTCTCGTCGGTGGCATGACGCGGATGCCGAAGGTCATCGAGAAGGTGACGGAAATTTTTGGGAAAGCGCCCAATCGCAGTGTCAATCCGGACGAAGTCGTGGCGATCGGCGCGGCGGTGCAAGGTGGCGTGCTCAAAGGGGAAGTCGATGACGTATTGCTTCTCGACGTGACGCCGCTTTCCCTCGGTGTCGAAACGATGGGTGGTGTATTCACGAAGATCATCGAGAAGAACACGACGATTCCGACGCGCAAGAGCCAAGTGTTTTCGACGTCCGAGGACAATCAGTCCGTCGTGCGTATTCACGTTTTGCAAGGCGAACGCGAAATGGCCGTCGACAACAAGACGCTGAGTCGTTTTGAGTTGGTCGGTATTCCTCCGGCACCGCGCGGTGTACCCCAAATCGAAGTGACGTTCGATATCGACACCGACGGTGTGGTGAATGTGTCGGCCAAGGATCTCGGCACGAGCAAGCGCCAAGAGATTCGCGTTACGGCGTCGAGTGGACTTACGGAAAAAGAAATCAAGCGCCTGCTTGAAGAGGCAGAAAAGCAAAAAGGTGACGATGCGAAGCGCCGTGAACTCGCGGATCTCGCGAATCGTGCCGACGGGATTTTGTATTCCACGGCGCGCACTCTCCAAGAATTCGGTCAGCACGTTTCGGCGGCCGATCGCAAAGATCTCGAAGCTGCGATGGAAAAAACGAAAGCCGCGCTCGAGGGAGATTCCTTCGGTGCCTTGAAAGACGCGGTTGACGAACTGGAAACGCTCTCCTACAAGATGACCGAGTCGATGTACGCCGCTCTTGGCGAAGGCTCTTAAAACTTCGAAAGCTCCCAACTTCCAAGGTTCTTGTTTTCGCCGCGCGGAAACGGACCGTTTCCGGGTCATTCACATTGAGCAAGCGAGACTACTACGAGATTTTGGGCGTATCGCGCACCGCGAGCGCCGATGAACTGAAAAAGGCCTATCGCCAAATCGCGCTTAAGCACCATCCCGATCGCAATCCGGACGACCCCGAGGCAGAAGAGAAGTTCAAGGAAGCATCCGAAGCTTACGCGGTGCTTTCCGATCCGGATAAACGTCGCAATTACGATCAGTTTGGTCATGCAGCGACGGGAGCGGGCGGCTTCGGAGGGCAAGGCTTC
This sequence comes from Geobacter sp., assembly GCA_018262735.1. GTDB lineage: Bacteria > Myxococcota_A > UBA9160 > UBA9160 > JADFDR01 > JADFDR01. Next base: position 5,824 of record JADFDR010000045.1, on the reverse strand, counting down.
GGCGATTTCGGCGATCTCGGCGATATTTTCGGTGATCTTTTTGGCGATCTCTTTGGTGCACGGGGTGGTCGACGGCGAGGCCCCGGCCAGCGCGGCGCAGACTTGCGTTACAACCTCGAGATTGAGCTTCAAGATGTGCTGAACGGGATGAAGGCGAAGCTGCGCATTCCGAAAATGCGTCCGTGTGCGCCTTGTTCGGGGAGCGGCGCGAAGCCGGGTACACAGCGTGAAACTTGCGCGCGTTGTCAGGGACGCGGTCAGATTGCATTTCAACAAGGAATGTTTCGCGTCAGTCGTATTTGTGACGTGTGCAGCGGCGAAGGCAGCACGATTCGCGAGCGCTGCACGGAATGCCGTGGCGCAGGACGTGTTGAGAGCGAACAACAAATCGAGGTGCAAGTTCCGTCGGGAGTTTCCGACGGTGCGCGATTGCGTTTGGTGGGCGAAGGCGAGGCCGGTATTGCGGGTGGGCCACCGGGCGATTTGTACGTCGTGATCCAAGTCAAACCGCATGCATTGTTCGAGCGCGAGGGATCGCATCTGCATTGCGAGGTGCCGATCTCGATCGTCGATGCAGCGCTGGGTGCCGAGATCGAAGTGCCGACGCTCGACGGGAAAATCAAAATGCAAATCGGAGCAGGGACGCAATCCGACGCAGTGCTGCGTCTGCGCGGCAAGGGGCTGCCGAGTTTGAATTCAGCGCACCGCGGCGATCATCTCGTACACATTTTTGTGGAGATCCCCACCAAGCTCAACGCGCGACAGCGTGAACTTTTGCAGGAGTTCGCCAAAGAGGGCGGCCTCGGGTGTTCGCCGCGGCAAGAGAATTTTCTGGAAAAACTTCGACGCTTGTTTGATTGATTTCCGAACGGTTCGACGGGAAAGGGCGCATGACGATGGGGAAAGCGAGTTTGCGTAGAATCGTGCTGGTGCTGAGTCTCGGTGTTCTGTGGAGTTGCTCGATCGCTGCGGTTTCGCCTCGCAGAGAAGTGCGCGCAGCGGATCGACAATACACTGCAGCGATTGAACTTCTCGAGCGTGATGTTCCGAACGGAACGAAAGCGCTCGAAAAATTTCTTCAAGATTGGCCAGAGAGCTCGCTTGCCGACGATGCGGGGTATCGGCTTGCGTTGCTCGATCTCGAGCGCGGCGAGCGTGTGAGCGCAAAGCAGCGCCTGGCGGCAGTCATCAATCGCTACCTTGGCAGCGACAAAGCGCAATCCGCACGCTTGCTCTTGGCGCAGCTCGAAAAAGCAGACGGCAATTTCGACAAGGCATATCGCACTGCCCTACACATCGATTTGTCGTTGCTTTCCGCGGAAGAAGGCTGGAAGGCGGTGTTTTTCGTAGCGGATTTGGCGCGCGTGCAGGGCGATCTGGAAGAAGAGTTGGCGTGGCTCGAGCACGCCAGAACGATGGCACGCGATGACAAACAGCGAAAGGATGTCGAGCAACGCTTTTTTGAGTCACTTCGGAGTGCCAGCGATTTGGTCCTCCTCGAAAAGGCGGCGCAAAATGTTGGCAGCAATCCGTTGCATGCCCGGATTCGCTTGCGACAACTGGAAGTGTCGCTTGCGCAGCGTCAACGTGAGGAAGCGCAGCGCGTGATCGGTGCTTTGTCGCGTCAGACGCTTGCTGCGACGGAGGCGGCAGAGTTCGCGCGTTTGCAAGCGCGCTTCGACGGTGCGCAGTCGGTCGAGCTCGTGCCGAGCTATGAAGATGTGGCGGGTCTTGCTCCGAAATCGCGCCTTGGAGCCTCGGGTACGATTGGTGTCGTGTTGCCTCTTTCGGGCGATGCGGCTGCGTTGGGTGCGGCGAGTCTGCGCGGAGTGGAGCTTGCAATACAAAATTTTGTGCAAGAGAGCGGAGGTAATTCCGAAATTCATCTCGAGATACGAGATACGCGATCGGAGGCGCAGTCCGTCGCGGCAGCAATTCAGGATTTGGCAAGCAACTCCCAAGTGAAGGCCATCGTGGGTCCGCTCTTGACCAAAGATACGCAAGCCGCAGCGCCGGCAGCGCAGAGCGCGGAAATTCCATTGCTTGCATTGGCCTTTCGAGAAGATCTTGTACGCGATTTTGCGTATGCCTTCCGCTTGGGTGTGACGTCGCGTGCGCAAGTCGAAGCGCTCGTGGATTATGCGGTGAACGTGCGCGGTCTGAAGCGCTTTGCGATTTTGTATCCGCACGATGATTACGGCAAAGGATTGCGCGCGCTGTTTTGGCATGTGCTCGAGGATCGCGGCGGCGAAGTCGTCGGAGTTGCGAGTTACGATCCAAGCGCCAACGATTTTGCAGACCCGATCCGAAGTCTTGCAGGCTATTTGCTGCTTACCGACGATGAACGCTACTTGCTAAGCAAGCGTGGTGCGCTTTTGCAGCGTGCAAAGCGTGCGCGTCCGGCGGAAGCGCGCGCTTTGCATGAACGAGCGCGTACGCTCGCGCTGTCGGACGGGCAACCGCTGCCTCCCATCGTGGATTTCGATGCAGTGTTCATCGCCGATGGACACGAAAAAGTGACGCTGATTGCACCGCAACTTGAATATCACGAGATCGAGAACGTGGTGTTGCTCGGCATGAATGGTTGGAATCATCCGGATTTGGTGCATCTTTCGGGTCGAAGTATCGAGGGTGCGTTTTTTGCGGAAGGCTTTTTCGCCGCGAGCGAAGTTCCCGTCGTTAAGAATTTTGTTGAGAGTTATCGCACTGCCTATGGCGTGGAACCCGATCTATGGGCGGCACAGGCCTTCGATGCCGTAAATCTCTTGTTGCAAGAAATGACATCGCGCGAAATCACGCGTACACAGTTGCGCGACGCTTTGTTACGCATTGAGGCGTATCCTGGTGCGTCGGGTGTGATGACGATTCGCCGCGATGGCAATGCCGACAAGCGTCCCTTCCTCTTGACCGTGCAAGAGGGACAAATTCGCGAGGCGCCATCGACGCTCGCGCCTGTTGTCACCGACGGTGCAGCACCGATCGCGAACTGACTTGCATGCAAAGATGCGCTGCTTATGCGCAGCGCCACTCACGGCTTTTGGGACCTGCTTTTTTTGGGGCTACTGAATTTTTCGGTTTGTTCCTGTGGACTCGCTAGGCTTTTACGCGTGATGAAACGCCTTCAGGATCTCGGTGAATTCGGTTTGATTGCGCGCATCGAGCGCTTGGCTGCCCGCGCGCATGCCAAGACTTCGCGTGCCGTTGTCCTCGGAATGGGTGACGATGCGGCCTTGTTGCGAACGCTTCCGTCGGAAGACTTGGTCGTGACGAGCGATGCCTATGTGGAAAACGTTCACTTTCGCTGGGCGACCCAGAGTGCGTCGAGGATTGGCCGTGCGGCGCTCGTTGCCAATCTTTCGGATCTCGCGGCGATGGGAGCGCGTCCGCTTGGATTTCTGCTTTCGCTTGCGGCACCGCCAACTCTGTCCGTTTCCGTTGTAGATGCTGCCGTGCGCGGAATGCTTGAGCTTGCGCACAAAAGCGCGTGCCCACTCGTCGGAGGGAACATCACGCGCGCCTCGGAGACCAGCTTCACGATTACCGCGCTCGGTGCGGTGCCACGGGGCCGCGCGCTCGTACGCTCGGGTGCGCATGTTGGTGATGCACTTTTCGTAAGTGGGCCCTTGGGTAGTGCGGCGCTTGCACTTGCGCGTGCCGAAGCGAGCGGTGCAAGGATTCGCCACCGTGCATCGCCGCGCCTCGATCTTGGGCGCGCTCTTTGCGACTTGCCGGGCATCGGGGCTTGCATCGACATCTCCGACGGATTTTCTGCCGACCTTGCGCATCTGCTCGCCGCATCCAAGGTGGGTGCGATGTTCGACGCAAGTGCCATTCCGTGCGAAAAAAATTTCTGGCGAGAGTGCGCACGGTTAGGTCTTGATCCCAAGCAGATCTTGCTTGCAGGCGGCGAGGACTACGAACTCTTGTTTACGGTTCGAGGCCGATTTGCGTCGGCGCAAGTTCTTTCGAGGCGCCTTGGCATTGCGGTTTATGAAGTCGGGCGAATCATCCCCAAGCGCAGTCGGCGCAAGTCCGATCTCCCCAAGGGGTGGTCCCATTTCTGAAGGATTCCAAGAATCTTTGCGCTTTTTTTGCCGGAGGAATTTTCAAGAACCGTTTGGCTTGGACCGATAGGCACTGCGTGCGACTTACACTGACTCATCGATTTGTGATTGGAACATTGTTCCTGGCCTTGTTGGTCTCGGCGATTTTGATCGTTGCCGAGCGAGGCATCGTTTCGTTTTGGATAGCACCGCCGGCGACGATTCTCGTCGGAGCGGGCATGGCGTGGATGCTTGCGCGCGAAACGCAACGCTTGCAAAAACTCGATCGCGCTTTGCGCGAAATCGCACGCGGCAATCTCGCGGTACGCGTGGTGCAGCAATCCGAAACCGAGTCGTCGTTTCGTAGTGAAACGCGTGATCTCGAGCAATGTGTCGAAGAGATGCTCGTCGCGTTGCGCGAACTCCTATGCCATGTACAGCAAGCTTCCGATCACGTCTCTTCTTGCGCACACAATTTGGTGTTGGCTTCCAATCAAGCGAGCCAGGGTAGTGAAGACATTTCCGAAACGATGACGGAAGCCGTGCGCGGCATTGGGCAACAACAAGAACTCCTGCGCAGCGTCACCAAATTGATTCATGAAATTGCGGCGGCCATCGATGTGAATGCAGGTCGGGCGCGCGAAGCGTTTGGCTTTGCGGCGGAGGCCAATCAGAAGGCGAATACGGGCGTCAATGTGTCGCGCTTGGCACTCGAGAAAATGAAGAGCGGCTTCGAGCGCGTGGATCAAGCGGGAACGCAGGTCTTCGAGCTTGAAAGCAAGACGCGGCAAGTCCATCAAATTACGGAAATGATCGCCTCCGTCGTACAGCGCACGAATTTGCTTTCGCTCAATGCTTCGATTGAAGCTGCGCGCGCCGGAGAAGCGGGTCGTGGTTTTTCCGTGGTTGCGGATGAAATTCGCAAGCTTGCGGAAAACGCCGGGCGCAGTGCGGACGAAATTGCACGCGTCGTAAACGAGATCGAAACTGGAACGCGTCACGTTGCCGATCAAATGCGTGAATCGAGTCAGGTTATCAACGAAGGTCGCAACGACTTGAATACGATTGCTTCCTCGCTCGAACAAATCAGCGCCGCCGTCGGAGAAGCGGCTGCACGCACCGAAGAAATTTTCTTGGATGCCGATGCGCGCGTTCAGGATGCCGAGCGAATGGTGGGTGAGATCAACGGAGTTACGAAAGTTGCGGATGGCAATGCGAAGGCCATGGACGAAGTGTCCGCCACATCGCAGTTGCAGTTGAGCTCGATGGCCAAGGTCGTGGCCGATTCTCAAAATCTTGCGAGTGTCGCCGAGCAGTTGCGCCGCTCCCTCGAACGCTTTCAGATCAAGGAAATCGTGGCGAGAAACTACGACGAGGAAGTGCGGTCGTGATTCCGGGGCTTGGACGCGTGAAGGTGCGCGAGGCGACCGAGCGGTTGCTGATTTTCGAGGTTGCGGGCGCGGTGTATGCGTTTCCGATTCAAGATATTCTCGAGGTGTCGGAGGTGGAGTCGATCGTCGGTGTGCCAATGCTGAGCAAGACCATCGGTGGTGTCATGCATCATCATGGCGATGCGTTGCCGGTGCTCTGTCGAAGCGCACTTTTCGATCTGACAGGCGCGGAAGAGCGTATCGCTCAACATGTTTTGGTGTTACTCGGACATAGTGAGGATGCTGCTGGCGTGCTCGGTGTGCCTGTGGATCGAGTGTTAGGAATCATCGATTCACCGATGCCGATCCGTCGGCAAGGTGAGTTTATTGCCGAGCGATTTACGCTTGACA
>JADFDR010000044.1 GCA_018262735.1 Geobacter sp. | reverse complement strand
CATGTCAGCCCGGAACCGACGCCCGCTGCAGCAATGTCGTCGCGTCGCGTCCACTTGTCCCAATTCATGGAGATGACCGACGGTGCGCCCGCCGAAGCAGTATTTCCAAACCACTCCACATTGTAGTGGTGACGCTCGGCGGGAATGCGCATTTGCTGACAAACCGATTCGAGCATACGCAAATTTGCTTGATGTCCGACGAAATGAAAATCGCGCTCGGCATCCGCGAACTCCTCGCGCAATCGTCCGAGGATGCGCATGCTTTTCTTGATCGCAAACATCTGCACCGTGCGACCTTCCTGGTGGAAGAAACCGTCGCGCGGCACGACGACTTTGCCTGTGCCCGCCGGACTCGACTCGAGACAATTCCCAAGAATCTGGGCTCGTCCTTTCTCTTTCATCGAAATCACGGCCGCCGTCGCTGCATCACCCCAAAGCACCGCCGAAGAACGATCGTTGTAATTCACCGTCGTGGTTAAACGTTCCGGTGTCACCATCAGAACATAGGTCGGTAGTTTCTCCGGTTGCATCAAACTCAGCGCATACATCCCTGCGTAAAAACTGGTGCATGCCGAATTGATATCGAACCCCGGCACCTCGAGTTCGAGCTCGTGCGCAACATTGCAAGCCTCCACCGGCGACAAAGTGTCGGGTCCCGAACAACCCGCAATCACGAGACCGATGTCTTGCTTCGAAATCCCCGCGCGCGCAATCGCCATCTCCGCAGCACGCGCACCTGCGTAGGCATTGCTGAACTCGGTCGCTTCGAGTGCCGCACGCACATCTTGATTGCGCGTCGTGCGAATGTAATCGAGCGACATGGCCGTGCGCCGCGAACGAATCCCCACGCGTTCCATGATCCATTTTTCGTTGGTGCCAATATCGAGATCTTCGAGAAATTGATTCGTAATTTCGTTCGTGGGATGAAAGTGACCAAGGCCAAGGAGTTCCAGCATCAATGCGTTACTCCCGAAATATGCTCTCCGCCGTCGACGCGAATGACTTCGCCGTTGACCCACGCCGCTTCGTCTTTCGCCAAGAGATAAATCATGCCGGCGACATCGTTTGGTGTCGTGAGACGCTTCATGGGATTTCGCGAACGCGCACTCGATTTGAGTTGCAAGCTGCCGGGAATCAAGCGCAACGCAGGCGTATCGGTGACGCCCGCCTGGATCACATTGCAGCGCACGCCGTACGGCGCAAACTCGACGGCAATCGCGCGTGCGATCGATTCGAGCGCAACCTTCGCCGCCGCCACGGCTGCATATCCCTTCCACGCAACGGTGTTGCCCTCACTCGTCAAACCAAAGGTTCGTGCATCGCTTGCAAACAAACCCCGACGATGAATTTCCTGCGTCCAACCCAACAGGCTCGTGCCCATGCTGTGGATCGTGCGCGCAAGATCTTCTTCGTCGATAAAAACTTCATTCGAATACTGCGGTGCCGAAGCGAGGCCTTCGAGAGGATCGAGTCCTTGTTCAAAAAGCTGATCGACGGTGGCTTGAAGCGTCTGCACGTCTTGACCAAGCGCCTTGGCAAGCGCTGTGATTGCGGAATGATCCGGCGCCTTTTCCGGCACGATCAACTTCAGATTCCCAAAGGCAATCGAATGCAAAAGCACGCGAATCTTGCCGCTCTCTCCAAGCGTCTTCGCGATTTCATCGAGTGTTTCGGCACGCACTGCCGCATCGAGCGCATCGATGTTGAACGTCAGCAATTGCACGCCGGAAGCGCGAATCTTGTCGAACTCCGGATCGATGTTCTTCATCGCACCGCGCCGATCGCGATGCACGGCAATGACGTTCATCCCGTGCGCTGCAAGTTTCTGCGCCGTCGCCAAACCAAAGCCACTCGAGCCACCCAAAATCAAAGCCCACTCATGCCGGGAGAATTCACACTCCACCTTGTCTCCTTCTCTTCTTCTCTTTGTCTTTTCGCCATGAAGAACTTGCTCTTTGCGCCGCGAAAAGTCGCAAAGTGAAATTTCAAAAGACTCACCAAGGCCGCGAAAAAGCGTCGCGATTATACGAATCTACGCGCTTCGGGGCAAAACCCTTTTGACACTCTTTTTGACGCGAGGCGTTCGCAAGGCGGCACAAGCCGCAACTTCCAACGAACTGCGCGGCGCGATCACCCCATCCAAACGCCATTGTTGGGATCGAAACTTTGCCCCGTAAAAGAGCGGCCACCCGCCGACAAGAGAAACAGCACCAAATCGGCAATCTCGTCTGGCTCGGTCATGCGTCCAAGCGGCGTCTGCGCGATCATCGCCTGCATCGTGTCCGACGGTAATTGCTGAGTTTCGGCAGCGATTTCCTGGATTCGGCGCTCCATCATCGGCGTCTCGACCCAGCCCGGACAGATGGCGTTGACCTGAATTTTCTGCGGCGCCCACTCCACCGCAAGCGCACGCACCAATCCCAAAATTCCCGCCTTGCTCGCGCTGTAAGCCGTCCCGCCCGCCACGCCAAAACGCGCAAGGCACGAGGAAATCGCTACGGCGTGACGCATCGGCGCCGCACGATCCATGACTTTCTCGAAGGCGCGAAACGTGAAATAGGCACCATCAAGATTTGTACGCACGATCTCATCCCAACGGTCGACCGGCGCTTGCGGCGAATTCGAGCCCGCAACGCCGGCATTTGCAACCACCGCATGCAAGTGGCCAAATTTTTTCGCAACAGCATAGAAAGCACGATCGAGCGATTCCCGATCTCGCACGTCCACCTCGACGGCGAGCGTGGCATCGCCGAGGCTGTTTTGCAGATGCTCGACCTTGGCGCGCGTACGGCCGAGCAGCCCCACGCGAGCGCCTTCGTACACCAGTCTTCGTGCAAGAGCTCGGCCGATGCCCGAGCCCGCACCCGTCACAACAATGTTTCGGCCTTGCAAGCTTGCCATTCTCACTTCTCCCGTCGGTGTTTCGTATCCGTTCCGTCGTCTCTCTCGCTTCGTCCGATTTCTTCTTGGCGCGCCTTATCGCAAATTTGTCCGCGAGTTCTCTTCGTTTCGCCTCGTTGTTTCACACGCCTGCAGCTTCGTCGCACTCGTTCCTGCGTCGTTCTTTTCGCAAACTCTTACTTTTCGGATTCGCTGTCGTATCCAATTTTCAATTCTTGCAAAAATTTTCCAAGTTCTTCGCGGTGTGCAACACAAATTTTTGATCCATGCGGAAGCGCTCGCTCGATTTTTTGAAAGTATCTCGCGTCGGTACGTCCTTCGACGATGACCACGATGCCGCGATCGTCTTCAGCGCGAATGAGACGACCCACCATTTGCTTCAAATACAGCAACATCTTCCCTAACGCGTAGCGCTCAAAGACGTTCACACCCTTCTTTTTGAGTAAGGCTTCTCGACGCTTTCGCAACTCCGTCGGAACTTCGAACGGATATTTTTCGATCACGACTGCCTGCAACGCATCGCCCGCAACATCGATTCCCTGCCAGAACGAACGCGAACCCAGCAGCACGCTGCGACTCTGACGAAACCGTTCGACAAGACGCGACGGATCATCACCCGCAGCGCGTGGTGTCAGCACTTCGATGCTTTTGCATTTTTCACAAATCACGTCTTTGCAATTTGCTTGATGTACTTCGCTTCGACGACGCAATTCTTCGGCAAGCAAATCCGCAACGGCATTCATTCGTTTCAAACTCGTAAACAAACCCAGCGTTCGCCCCCCGAGTTCGCACGCAAGATCCGCAATCACCTGCGCCGTTTCTTCCGTGAGCTGAGCATCGCCGTTCGATCGAGCAAACTTGCCATTGGCGCTTTCCGTGCCATGCGGATTGGTCTCCAAAGCGACGACGCGCATTTGCTCGGCGTAAGGAAACGGGCTTGGAACCGCCAATGTTTCGACCGTGGGCGTGGCCATATCGATCCCAAGTTCTCCGAGCGCCGCAAAACTATCGGGCTTCTTCGCACTTCCTCCGACGAAAAGACTTGCCGAAACGGCAACGAGGCATTCGAGTTTCTCCAAAAATTCTTTTTTGAACTTCAACTCGAGCGAAATCGGTCGGATCACCAAACGCCAACGGTCGAAGGGAGAACGCAGATTTTCGAACTCCACCACGAAGGCGCCTGCTTCCTCGCCATTCGGCGTATCCGAAAAGGCGAGTTTCAAATTGCTTGCGGCCTGTTCGAAATTTCCTCGAACACGTTCCAGTGTCGAGCTTTCGCGTTCCTCTTGGTTTTTCTCATCGCAAATTTTTTTGAGTTCGACCGCAATGGTTTTGAGCTGCGCCGACAAAATATCCGCATGCTCTCGTAGGTCCGCAAGCTTGTCGCGAAACCGTTTGGCTCTTTTTTGCATTTCTCCAAAGGGTCCGTTCGACGAGTCGATCGGACACAGAAATGCGGATACCGAAACATTGCCATATTCGTCGGCACAACCGTTGTTGGAGGATCCGAGAAGTTTCCCAAGTACTTTGAATTCCTGATCCAACGTCTTGCGCCAGCGTTTGATTTCTTCTTCGCCCAGGGCTTGCCTTTGCGGCTTGGCTACGACACCGCGTGCTTTCTTGCCCTTGCCAAATGCCTCGTCGAAATCGTCGAGAATCACCTCGGGCGACAAATCTTGCGCGTAGGCTTCGTCGGCGACACCCGCAAGTTCATGCGCTTCGTCGACAACAACGTGTGTAAACGACGGATAATCCGGAGGCCAGCGCAAAAGCAGATCGTGATTGGCGACGATCAAATTGGCGCGCGCAAGGGCAGCCCGTTTTTTTCCAAACGCACAAGGCCCTGCGGCTGCACATTGCTCGCGCGAGCATTGATCTGCGCGAGATGACACCGAATGGCGTAATAAATCGAGGAAGAGCGGGAACCGTCGACGAATTCCCGGGGCAACTCCGCCGATTTCACCCGAAACACGAATTTGCGACATCGACGAAAGAGCGGCGTAGGCCATGCGATCCTGAGGGAACAACTCGGAGTCACAACCTTCTTCGAGCACCGCTTGCAACCTTCGCGTGCAAGTGTAATTCGCGCGACCCTTGATCGACATTGCGCACAACTCGGGATAACCAAGGAAGCGCGCGGCAGCGGCAATATCCTTTTCGAGCAATTGATCCTGGAGAAGCTTGGTACGCGTCGAGACAATAACGGGCCGACGATCCCCTGCAGCCGCCGTCTCCATCGCATACGGAATGGCTGCTGCGAGATAGGCAAGAGACTTCCCAATTCCTGTTCCGCCTTCGAGAAGCACGATCTTTTTTCCCAAGCTACATTCATCTGTGTCACTCTCTGCATCGCTCGCCCCTTGGAAGGCGGCGACGAAGCGACGCATCAGCGCGATCTGCCCCTCGCGCACACGATAGTTCCCAAAATATCTTCGACCACGCGCCTCGTCTCGAAGCGCGGCTTCGATTGTATCCGCATCGAAAGGCACGGGCTTTTCGTTCGTCTCTCCGATGGCGACGAAATTCGAATTCGCGAATGGATTCCGGCGTGATGTTGCGCCCTCAAAGAGCGGGAGCCACGGTGAATCCGGAACATAATTTTGCAGCGCTTCGCGCACAACACCGGAGCGTGTCTCGCCATGCTTTGCGCCTTCCGCAATTTTTGCAAGAACGCAAAGCGTGTCGATCGCATCTTGCAGGCCACGGTGCTCTTCCACGCGCCCCAACAATTTTTCCGTAAACCATTCGAGGCGAAGTGTCGGCGCATCCGGATAGGTGAGCGCAAGAAGATCTTGCGTATCGAGATAGCGCGGAAATTCTTTGCCTTCCCTCAAAAAAGTGTCAGATGCAAAAACAGAATCGATGTAATGACTCAAAAACTTTTTTTCGAACTCGGCGTTGTGTGCCAGAATCACGCGATTCTGCAGCTGCGCCTTCAACTCTTCGCGCACGTCTTCCCGTCGCGGCGCATCGCGCACGTCTTCGGCGCGAATCCCCGTAAGCCGCACAATCGCTTGCGGGATCTCGCCTTCAATCCGCACGAGGGAGTGCAGGGTTTGCAGTTTCTTTGTCCGCTGATTCTTGAGATCGAGCAGAACAACTCCGACCTCGAGAAGCTCCGCACCTTTCTTGGCACCTACTAGCTCCGACGGCAGTTCGAGACCCGTCGTTTCGAAGTCGAGTACGGCAACCTCACCCAGGCGTTCCACAAACGACGTAAGCGAATCGAGATCTACCCCACTCCACTCTTTACGCCGACGACACTCGTCAAAGGAGATCGATTCAGATTTGAAGTGTTGTGTCGAAATTTTTCTCTCCCGAAACGCTCGGCTTGCTCAAAAGAACTCTCCATCCTGTGCGCCGAAGCAACTGCATCCCATGCGCGTGACCCACGCCGCACAAGCAGAGCACTCAAGTGCGTAACACAGAGACGAAGTCGCAAACGAAAAAGGGGCGCTTGCTGAACAAGCGCCCCTCATCATTTCGCGTAAGCAATCGCTTACTTCACCGAGAACTCACCGCGGCGGTTCTTCGACCATGCCGCTTCGGTGTGACCGTCGACGGACGGTACCGACTCGCCGAAGCTGATCGTCACGATCCGATCCTCGGGAACGCCGAGCGCAAGAAGATGCTTCTTCACGGTCGTAGCGCGACGTTCGCCAAGAGCGAGGTTGTACTCTTCGCTGCCACGCTCATCGCAGTGACCTTGAATCGTGATCTGCTTCCAGGTGGTGTTCTCCTTGATCGCAGCCGCGTTGCCCTTCAGCGTCGCCTTCGCATCGTCACGAATGTCCGAACGATCGTAATCGAAGTACACTGTTTTGAGTAATTCCGTCGGAACGCCCACGTCTTCGACGCTCACGCCGTGACGACCCGAAGTGCCTTCGCTGCCTGCACCCGCAGCACCAGCTCCATCGCCAGCACCTTTTGTCGTCTTACAACCCGTTGCAATGAACGCAATGGCGAAGGATGCAAGCACCAATCGCAAAACTCTTTGACGAACCATTTTGGTCCCCTTTGTTCTTCTGTTCTGTTTCGAAAAAATCCGCGCCAGGAAACGGTCTATCCGCTCTCGCTGATTTGTCCAATCTTTCTAGCAGAAAAACCTTGGAAAACACTAGGGAAAACTTGTTTTCCTTCGAAATTTCATTTTGGCTTTTGACCGCAAAACGGAGTCACAAACGGATTCCGCGAAGCTCGATTTCGGACCCGGACCCGGATGCACAGCGCGGAATCAAACTCGTGGAACCCATTCCACGGGTGTTCTCCCCGCTTTGCCCTAAAAATCTTCTCGAATTGCTGACCTCTTTCCTGAAAAGAGGTCAGGAGCACACGGAAGAGTCCTCCCTGCCTCGGTGAAAAGCCCTATCGTACGCCCCGCATCGGAGGAAACCTCGTGACCCACGCCGCGACCCCACCCGCCCAAGTCTCTCTGCGCCTTTCGGGCGAGATTTGCATCAAAGCACCTCCGACACGCCGGCAATTCACAGATCGCTTGCTCCACAACCTCCGCGATGCGCTTCTAAGTTGCGAAACCCCCGAACCGGGCACAAAGCCGATTCGTTCCGAACGCAACCGCATCTTCGCCAAGGTGGCACAGCCCGAAACAGCCGAGGCACTTCGTCGCGTGTTCGGAATTCAATCGCTCGCGCTCACCCTCGAAACACCCGCCGATTCACTGACGGCAATCGCCGAAGCCGGTGTGACACTTTTTCGAGACAGCGTCAGCGGCAAAAAATTCGCCGTTCGCGCGCGACGCGTCGGCGACAAGAGCGAGTCTCGCTTTTCGTCAATCGAAGTCGCGCGCGCTGTGGGCGCCGCTCTACACCCTTATGCGTCGGGCGTCGACCTTCAAAACCCCGAAGTCGAAGTCCATGTCGAATTCCACGGAAATCGCGCGTTCTTTTTCCGCGAATCGAAATCGGGACCGGGCGGACTTCCGCTCGGCGTCGAAGGCCGGGCACTTGCGCTCCTCTCCGGTGGATTCGACTCGCCGGTGGCCGCCTGGCAGATGCTCAAGCGCGGCGTGCAACTCGATTATGTGTTCTTCAATATGGGAGGCGCCGAACACCAAGAAACCGTACTGCGCGTGGCCAAGTTTCTCGCCGATCACTGGTCGTACGGCACGCGTCCGTCGCTGCACGCCATCGACTTCGAACCCGTGATGCTCGAACTGCGCGAGAAAACCACGCAACGCTATTGGCAAGTTTTGCTCAAACGCTTGATGTTACGCGCCGCCGAACAGATCGCGCGCGAACAAAACGCTTTGGCACTCATCACCGGCGAAGCGGTCGGACAAGTTTCGTCACAGACATTGCAAAACCTTGCGGTGATTTCGCAGGCAACGACGCTGCCGATTTTGCGCCCCGTCGTCGGTCTGAACAAAGATGAAATCCTGGCACTCGCACGCGCGATCGGCGCACACGATCTTTCCGCGGCCGTCGCCGAACACTGTTCCATGGTGCCCACCAAACCCGCCACCGCCGCAAAACTCGATGTCGTACTCGGCGAAGAAGCAAAGTTCGACATGTCGTGTTTGCAACGCACCGTCGAAACGCGCACGACCTTGCCACTGCGCGAACTCGACTTTGCCGCGCGCAGCGAAACAAGCCTCGCCATCGACCACATCCCCGACGGTTGCATCGTGCTCGATTTGCGTTCGAAGGCCGCCTACCAAGGCTGGCACTCTCCGGGCGCACTGCACTTGGAATTTGCACAAGCTTTGCGCGCATTCTCCTCCTTCGATCGCACCAAAACATATCTGCTCGTTTGCGAGATTGGTCTCAAGAGCGCACAGCTCACGGAACAAATGCGCAAAGCGGGCTTCACGGCTTTTCACTTCGCGGGTGGACTCAAAGCGCTTTTGACCTACGCCGAAAAGACTGGCCTCACCTCGACCGAACTCGTTTGTCCGGTATCGCTTGCACGCGGCTAAGAAACCTCGAATGCGTTCTGCTTCCTGAATGCGGGTTGCACCTTCTCCGACGGAAATCATCCACTGGATCTGCGAAAGCATTCCAAGGGGCCTCTGATTCATTCCACCTCACAAACGCGAGTTGGCTTTTCACCGACGGAAAACATCAGCCCGGGTTTGCGAAAGTACTCGAAAACGAAATGGACCCGAGGCACTCAAAACAAGGTGTGAATTCGAGGCTCTCGCAAATGCTTTTCGAAACTCTTTTTGAGATCTACACTTTTTTATGTTGAAAACATTCGTCTTGCTCCATGCAAAGGGCATGGTTCATCGATCGACTTGAAGAAATCGTCCTCGCAAAAAGTCGAGCACCGCATCGCGGAAGGCATCGGGCGTTTCGAGGTTGGCGATATGTCCTGCCTCGGGAAGAACGACAAGTTGCGAGTTCACCAGTCGTGTCTGCAGGATTTCCGCCGGTGCGCGATAGGATTCGTCTTTTTCACCGACGAGAACAAGGCTTGGCGTTGCAATCTCATGCAAACGTTCGATCACGGACTCGGCGGGCCCTGCAACCTCGCGCGCCAGCCGCGCCACTTGCAATGGATTCTGTGACACGATTTCGTGTCGAGCGCGTTTGGCAAAAATCGAATGGGGTGGATGCCCGATGGCCATCGCTTCCGCTTCGCCACACAAATACGCGTCAAGTCCGAGGCGCTCGATTTTTTCAGCCTTTCTTTCCATGATCCGCATCCAGCGCGTACGACTCACTGCGCGCCGAAACCCCGGACCCGTACTCGCCAAGATCAAGGCATGCGTGCGTGCGGGATTTCGGAGCGCATAGTGCAACGCGAGCAAACCACCAAGCGAAATTCCTCCGACAATCACGGGCTCTCGCGGACTTGCCCAGTCGAGTACGACTTCGAGATCGCGCACGAACGCCTGCATCGAGTATTCCGCGTGTTCCGTCGGTGTCGGCGAGCTCCCTTGCCCACGATAATCCCAAAGCAAAACGCGATAGCCCGCAGCGACGAGCGGTTCCACTTGGGGACGAAAATTCTCGTGGGTAGTACAAAAACCGGGAGAGAATACGAGAAGCGGGCCTGCGCCGTGCAGTTCAACGAAGAGCGATGCGCCATCGAAACTGCGAAGAATCATCGTGACCGTTTTTTGTGTCGCATGAAGCGAACCTATGCCGATTCGTTTTCTTCTTCCACAAACAAGGTCTCTTCGAGATAGCTCTGCAGCGCAGCCGTCATCTCGTCGATTTGCTCCTGCATGGGCAAACGAATCGTAAACTCGGGAATGAAAGCCTTCGTACGTCCTTCCAGCGCAATGGTCACATCGGTCTCCTCGCCACCGCTCGCACTTTGGAGACAGACTTCCCCGCGCAACTCGCCCCACACACGACCATCACAAACTTTTTCAAACCGCACGACGCCCGGGCGAAGAAACTCGAAGTGGAACGTCGCCACTCCGTCGCGACCAAGCGCGCGATAACGCGTTTGTGTCGTCTTCTTCTTGCCACGCTTTTCAAGAATCGTGGTTTCCGCATTCGGGAAAAGCTCGATCAACGCAGAATCGTCTTGAATCAAAAGCACAGCATCTTCAAACGAGCGTGCCGCACGAAAAGATTTTTCCAAACGCATTTTCTTTCCTTCAATTTTTCGTCATCGAATTTCGATGGCAAAAGGTAACACGAGCAACGGTGACGGTTCGGGCCAAGTTTCGAGGATGCGAGCCGTTTTCTTGAGCAGCGGCGGCAACGGCAACATCTCGGTCTTGGGCGCAAAAACCATTCCGCCGTTCAAGGCTTCAGCAAGCTGCACCGGGAAGGGCTTCGACGGTGGATATACAACCAGCGACACATCCTCCGCTGCGGGAATTGACGCGAGCTGCTTCGCCTCCAACACCGCTTCGCGAAGTCCACCGATGCGATCGGCGAGCTTTCTTTCGACGGCCTGCTCCCCGGTCCAGACACGCCCGCGTGCAAGCGCATCCACTTCTTGCGTCGACATCGAGCGTCCACTCGCAACGCGTTCGAGAAACAGCGCATACACACTCGACACATCTTCCTGTAGCTTGCGACGCGATGTAGCAGAAAGTTTCTGTGTCGAGAGCAACATTTCGGCGTGTTGCCCGCGCGTGAGCGTTTCGTGTCCGATGCCGAGTTTGTCGAGGAGACCCGAAATCACGGGGCGCAACACGAACACGCCGATCGAACCGGTGAGTGTGCCGGGCTCGACCACGATTCGATCGGCACCGCATGCGAGATAATACCCACCCGACGCGGCCAAATCGGCAAACGAAGCTACAACGGGCTTGCCGGCTTTTCGCGCTGCAGCAACCGCTTGCCAAATCAAATCCGAAGCAAGCGGCGAACCGCCTGGGCTATCGACGCGCAGCACGATCGCTTCGATCTCGGGATCTTCGACGGCCATCTGGATGGCTTCGACCATCGTATCGGCTGCCGCAACCGGGCCTCCCGAAAGCGAGCTTGGCGCTTCGCCCGTTACGACATTGCCCGTTCCGTAAATCAACGCAAACTTGGCTTGCGGATCCCAGCCCATCTCCGACGGTGGCACCTTGGCATACTCAAAATCGAATAGGATTTGACTCTCGTCGAGTTGCTGAAGGTTTTGTCCATATTCCTCGAGCAAGTCTTCGAAGGACAAAACACCGTCGATCAGACGACGCTCCTGCATCGCCGGCAAAGTCATGAGCCCTTCCTGCATCGCCGCACGAACTTCTTCTTGTGTAACACTTCTGGATGTCGAAATGCCTTGCGTAAATTGCGCTTCGATCGAATCGAGCAGCGCATTCTCGACTTCGCGGTGGGCCTTCGACATGGTTTTTCCTGTCAAGGAATCGACCGCGGTTTTGTATTCACCGATGCGTTCCGTTTCGACTTCGATGCCCAGCTTTTCCCAGAAACCACCGAGAAACAGGAATTCTGCTGCAAGCCCAACGAAGGGCATCCGCGTCGCCGGTGCGACGTACACTTCCTCCGCCGCCGACGCAACGTAATACTCGAGATTCGATCCAAAACTTTCAATTTCGAGATAGGCCACCGGATGACGACCTGCGTCACGAAGTTGTGTAATCAGCGCACGCAACTCCTGCGCTTTGGCCCAACCGATTTCGAGAGGAGTAATTTTGACGACCACGCGTTCGAGGCGTTTGTCGCGCTCGGCTTTGGCAAAAAGATCGCGCACGCGCGCCATGGGTACGAAACCTTTGCCCAGCAGTCGTGCAAGCAGCGGCGGCTCCGGCGCTTCAACGTATTCGCCGCCAAGCTCGAGGATCAACACGGAACCCGGCTCAACGACGACGCGCGACTGCCAGCGCAACCATCCAAACACGAGGAGCACCAAACTGAAAACCAGCAAGAACCGCAAAAACGACCGCATTCTCTTTTCTCCATTCCAAAAAGCCTCGGAACAACTCCACTTGTCGAGGATTTACGAAAACCTCGATTCGTGTTTTCCGTCGGTGAAAAACCAACTGCATTCGTAAAGCGAAATGGGCCTGAGCCCCTCGAATCGATCTCGCACCCCGCTCGCGTTTCACAACCTATTTCTTGTCTCGCAACTCACGCGAGTTTGTGCAAACGCTCGCACGTCACCAACCGACCCAGATTTGTGTCTCATCCTCACTGCGGCCAGCGAAACTCCCGCGCATCAAACGACTTTCCGGTGATCTCCTTCGATTCATCGCTCGCCAAAAACAAAAAAGCCGGAACGACACTTTCGGGTGTTGGCAACATTTTCGGATTTTCTCCAGGATAGGCTTTGGCGCGCATCGGCGTGCGCGTCCCTCCT
>JADFDR010000043.1 GCA_018262735.1 Geobacter sp. | reverse complement strand
CGGGCGAAGACGGAACCCTTGGTGAGTTACTACCGAGGAAAAGGGGTGCTCGCAGAAGTGGATGGGCTTGGGACGGTCGAGGAGGTCGCGAGTCGGATAGGAGAGGCGGTTTCGAAGTAATGGGCTATGGTCCCGCGCAAATTCCGCTCAAGACGAGGCGGGAGATCGAGATCATGCGGGAGGTCGGTCGCCATGTGGCCGAAATTCTGCTCGAAGTTCGAAAGCGGGTCAGGCCGGGTATTGCGACTGCAGAACTCAATCGGATTGCGGAAGAAGAGATCAAGCGTCGCGGTGTTCAGTCGTCTTTCAAAGGCTACGGACCCCATGGATTACCCAAGTATCCAGCGGTGATTTGTATTTCGGTGAACGAGGAAATCGTTCACGGAATTCCTGGCCCACGAGTCTTGAAAGAAGGGGATATCGTCGGCTTTGATTTTGGCGTGCATCAGAATGGGATGCACGGAGATTCGGCGGTGACCGTCGGGGTTGGTGAGATTTGCGAGGAGGCGAGTCGACTCCTCACAACGACGCGAGACGCATTGTATTTGGCGATTGAGAAAGCGCGAGTAGGCAATCGGCTTTCGGATATTGGCCATGTGGTGCAAAGCAAGGCGGAAGGTTCTGGCTATTCGGTTGTTCGAGATTTTGTAGGGCATGGGATCGGGCACAAGTTGCACGAGCCGCCGCAGATTCCGAACTACGGTGATCCGGGGAAAGGGCCACGTTTACGGGCTGGAATGGCACTTGCGATCGAGCCGATGGTAAACGCCGGAGTGGCAGGAGTAGAAGTATTGAAAGATGGGTGGACGGCGGTGACAGAAGACCGCAAACTGTCCGCCCATTTTGAACATACGATTTTGATTACGGACGAGGGTCCGGAGATTTTGACGAAAGTCGAAGGCTCGCATTAAAAGAGCTGCGGAGAGAGGAAATGAAGGTAAGAGCATCCGTCAGAAAAATTTGTGAAAAGTGTCGGGTCATCCGCCGCCGCGGTGTCGTGCGGATCATTTGCGAAAATCCGAAGCACAAGCAACGGCAGGGATAGAAGGAGAAGAGTATGGCGCGCATTGCAGGCATCGACCTTCCGCGCAACAAACGCCTCGAAGTAGCGTTGACGTACATCTATGGAATTGGACGTACATCTGCGAAACAAATCTGTGAACAGGCAGGCGTCGATTTTAACACCAAAACGGATCACCTGAGCGAGGTGGAACTGATTCGCATCCGCGAAATCATCGAAGCCGGACACAAGGTGGAAGGTGATTTGCGTCGTGAAGTGACGCAGAACATCAAGATGTTGATGGATATGGGTTGTTATCGCGGCTTGCGCCACCGACGTGGCCTGCCGGTACGCGGTCAACGTACGCACACCAATGCGCGTACGCGAAAAGGTCCGAAGAAGACAGTGGCCGGCAAGAAGAAGGTCGGGGTGAAGTAGCCGATGGTGCAAAAAACGGGCAAGAAGAAAGTCAAGAAGAACGTGCAAACCGGTATCGTGCATGTCCAATCGACATTCAACAACACGATCGTGACGATCACGGACGTCGCCGGCAATACCGTTTCGTGGGCGGCGGCAGGTCAGCAAGGTTTTGCGGGTTCGCGCAAGTCGACGCCGTTCGCGGCGCAGGTGGCCGCGGAAGATGCCGCCAAGAAGGCGATCGAGCACGGCGTGCGAACCGCTTCTGTGTATATCAAGGGTCCGGGCGGCGGCCGCGAGTCGGCGTTGCGCGCGATCCAGGCTGCGGGTATTCGCGTGACGATGATCAAGGATGTCACGCCGGTTCCGCATAATGGTTGTCGACCGCCCAAGCGGCGAAGAGTGTAGGAGAAAAGCATGGCGCGGTATCGCGGTTCCGATTGTCGAATGTGTCGACGTGAAGGCACGAAACTCTTTTTAAAGGGAGATCGTTGCTACAGCGAAAAGTGTGCACTGGATCGGCGTGCGTATGCACCGGGGCAACACGGCCAGAATCGGCCGCGTTTCTCGGAGTATGGCTTGCAGATGCGTGAGAAGCAGAAGGTCAAGCGCATGTATGGCATGTTGGAAGGACAGTTTGAAAGTACGATGACCAAGGCGAGTCATCAAAAAGGTGTTGCGGGTGAAAACTTGCTTTCCCTTTTGGAGCGTCGCCTCGACAACGTCGTGTTTCGGCTCGGTTTTGCTACGTCGCGCAGCGAAGCGCGGCAATTGATTCGGCACGGACACTTTCTTGTGAATGGTCGCAAGACCAACATCCCTGCGTTCTTGGTGAAGCCCGGGACGAAGATCGTGCTGCGTGAGGGGTCGCGCGAAATTGCGCGTATCGTCGGTGCACTCGAGGCGCTCGACACCAAGAGCGTGCCGAGTTGGCTTGAGATGGATGCTGCTTCGTTTACGGGAACGGTGAAAACGATGCCGCAACGCGAAGACATCACTCTGCCGATTCAAGAACAGCTCATCGTTGAACTTTATTCACGATAAATTTTTTGGGGTGACACGAATGGAAACTACAAGCATCCAACAAGAATTGTTTGCCAAAAATTGGCGCGAGCTGATTCGTCCTAAGGCACTCGAAGTCGACGAAGCGGTGGAAGTGAATCATTACGGCCGTTTTTCGGTGGAGCCGCTTGAGCGCGGTTTTGGGGTGACGCTTGGCAATTCACTGCGTCGCGTGCTGCTTTCGTCGCTGCAAGGAGCAGCGATCTCGAGCGTACGCATTCGCGGTGTGTTGCATGAATTTTCGACGATTCCCGGAGTACTCGAAGATGTGTCGGACATCGTGCTCAATCTCAAGGAAGTACGCTTGAATTTGAATGCGCCAGGTCCCCGCACGTTGCGCATCCACAAGAAGGGCGAAGGCAAGATCGTCGCTGGCGATCTCGTGTGCGATGACAGTGCGGTGACCGTGATGAATCCGAATGCACACATTGCAACGCTTTCGAACGAAGCCGATGTCGAGATGGAAGTGTCGGTGGTGATGGGTAAGGGCTATGTGCCGGCAGAAGGCAACAAGACCGAAGACATGCCGATCGATACGATTCCGATGGATGCGATTTTTTCGCCGGTGCGTAAGGTAAACTACACGGTGTCATCGGCACGCGTCGGGCGCTCGACGGATTACGACAAGCTGACGCTCGAAGTGTGGACCGACGGTTCGGTGAAGCCCGAAGATGCGGTGGCCCTCGCTGCGAAGATCATTAAAGAGCAACTCAGCATCTTCATTAACTTTGAAGAGCCGGCTGAGGCGCCGGAGAGTCGCAAGGACGAACCGATTCCGCTGGATCCGAACCTCTTTAAGTCCGTCGACGAGCTTGAGCTTTCGGTGCGTTCGGCGAACTGTTTGCAGAACGCGGACATCAAGTACATCGGCGAGCTCGTGCAGCGCACGGAAAGCGAGATGCTCAAGACCAAGAATTTTGGGCGCAAATCGCTCAATGAAATCAAAGAGATGCTCGCAGCGATGGGATTTACGCTCGGTATGACGATCGAGGGTTGGATGTCGCGACGTGAAATTGAAAAGATGCGGGACAACGAGGCCTAAGTCATGAGACATAAGAATCAACGTGGAAAACTCAATCGTACGAGCGCGCATCGCAAGGCGCTTTTGCGCAATATGGTGACCTCACTTCTTGACCACGAGAAGATCGAGACGACCGATGCCAAGGCAAAAGTTTTGCGTCGCCTTGCAGATCAAATGATTACGCTTGGAAAGCGTGGCACCCTGCATGCACGGCGTCAGGCGCTGAGCGTTATTCGCGACGAGAGCGTGACGCGCAAAGTGTTTAGTACGCTCGCCGAGCGCTATCGTGGACGGCCTGGCGGTTACACGCGTTTGATCAAGACTGGCACGCGTGTTGGGGATGCGGCACCGATGTCGATCATCGAATTGGTCGATCGCCCCGAGCAGAGTGCGACTGCGGAACAAAAGGCGTAAAGCAGCTTCGCGCAGAAAGGCTTTTGAGATGCGCATGCAGCAAGGTCTTCGCGGCGCGAGTTTCCGAACCTGGATTCTCGCGCCGTTGTTTTTTCTTCTGTCTTGTTCCGCCGGTGAGTACATCGATCAAGGCAGCACCGCGCCGCAGTTCGAGTTGCCTCAGTTGAGCAGCGGCGTTCCCCTCGACCTCACGGCGTTTCGCGGCAAGGTCGTGCTCTTGAATTTCTGGGCGACGTGGTGCCCGCCGTGCGTGAAGGAAATGCCGTCCTTGCAGCGCCTTCAGGAAAAACTTGCGGGGGAAGACTTTGTCGTACTGGCTATTTCCGTCGATGAAGATGCGGAGGAAGTGCGCGATTTCGTTCGACGCCAAGGTCTTACTTTTCCGATTTTGTTTGATCCCGATCATGTGGTGGCGGAGCGCTATCAGGCCTTGAAGTATCCCGAAACTTTTTTGATTGATCGTAGCGGTGTCGTTGCGGTTTCGCGTTTTTCGGGTGATCGCGATTGGGACAAGGAAGTGTGGGTGAGTGCGATCCGCGAGGTCATCACAAAATCCAAGGCGCACGAGTGATTGTCCTTCTTGTTTCGACGCAAGGTTCCGAAGTATGCTCGCAAGGCGGAGCGTTGGTTGGGGATGCTCGTGGGCGAATTTTGGAAAAAATTTTGGGTGTTGCCGGTCGTCGTTTTTTTTGCGCTCGGCATTGCAGTCGTTGATCACGATTCGGGGATTCGAACGTATTGGCAGTTGCGGAAAGAAGTGCGTGCTGCACAGGCGCGCATCGCGGCGCTAGAGCAAGAGACCGATGCGTTGCGACAAGAAGCCGAGCTTCTTGAAAAAGATTCCTTCACCATCGAACAGGCGATTCGCGAAGATCTCGGCTTGGCACGTCCTGGCGATGTAATCGTCAAACTTCCCGGAGAAGAAAAATTTCCGTTCCTTGACGGCTCGCCCGTCGAAGCCGATTCTTCGGAGCCCAATGCGCGAACAACTACTCCATAAAATTCACGATGCCATTCGCTTGGTGTTGACCCAATGGGGTGACACCGACGAGCTCCCTCCCTTCACGCTCGAAGTCTCTCGGCAAGCCGAGCACGGTGACTTTGCGTGCAATGCAGCAATGCTGCTCGCTAAGCGTTTGAAAAAAAATCCACGCGAAATTGCGCAGACCTTGATGGACGCGCTCGGTAGTGCAGACGGGCTCATCGCACGCGCCGAGATCGCAGGGCCCGGCTTTGTGAATCTTTGGCTTTCGAGTGCGCGCTGGCAGACATTGATTCGCGAGATTTTGCAAGCGGGTGAGCATTACGGCGCATCCAAGATCGGTGCGGGTAAGAAGTTGCAGGTTGAGTTCGTTTCAGCCAATCCGACGGGGCCGCTGACGCTTGGACACGGCCGACAAGCGATCTTGGGAGATTCACTCGCGCGCTTGCTCGCTTTCTGTGGCTACGACGTGACTCGCGAATACTACTTCAACAACGGCGGCCGGCAGATGCGCGTGCTTGGGCATTCGGTGAAGGCACGCTATCTCGAATTGCTCGGCAAAGCGGCATCTCCACCGACGGAATGGTTTGAGGATCCGGAGAATCGCTGGCAGCCGACACATTGCGGTTTATCCGTGGTGTTTCCAAGCGATGGTTATCAAGGCGAGTACATCGTGCAGATCGCGCGCAAGGTGCTTGATCAGCACGGCGATGCGTGGATCAGCGAGCCCGAAGATCAAGGCTTTCGTTTGGTCGCGCAGGAAGTGATTTTCGCAGAGATCCGTACGACGCTGGATCGCCTCGGCATTGTCTTCGATGTGTATTACAACGAAACCACGTTGTATGAAGAGGGGAAGCTCGACGCTGCGCTTGCGGCGTTGCGTGCACAGGATCTGGCTTATGAAGCCGACGGTGCCGTGTGGATTCGCGCGACGAAGCTTGGCCTCGACCGCGATCGTGTGCTTGTCAAGCGCACCGGAGAGCCGACGTACCTCTTGCCAGACATCGCGTATCACTGCGAGAAATTTCGACGCGGCTTTGATTACGTGATCGATGTGCAGGGCGCAGATCACATCGAACAATTTCCGTTCGTTCGTGCGGCGGTTGCGGCACTTGGCTGCGATGCAGAGCGCATCGAACTCGTGATGCATCAGTTTGTAACACTCACGCGTGACGGTGAGCAGGTGAAGCAATCGACGCGTCGTGCCACGTTCGTCACCGTCGATGAGTTAGTGGAAGATGTCGGTATCGATGTGTTTCGCTTTTTCATGGTGCAGCGCAAGGCAGAGGGACACCTCGACTTTGATCTGGATCTTGCAAAGTCGTCCGAATGGAGCAAGAACCCGGCGATTTATCTGCAATACGCTTATGCGCGCACGTATGGCATCGAGCGCAAGGCGGCCGAAATTCAGCGTGCGATGCCGACGCTCGACGAGATCGATGCAACGCGCCTCGAATTGCCCGAAGAGATCGAGCTTTTGAAGAAACTCGCCGAGTTTCCGGATTTGGTTTTGCAGGCTGCGCGAGCGCGCGAGCCCCATCACTTGGCTTATTTTCTGCGGGACCTGGCCGGGCTATGGCATCCTTATCACCAAGACGGCAAGCATCATCGAATCTTGTCCGAGGACGTTGGGCTGACGAACGCACGGATCGGGCTTGCACTTGCCGTGCGAACGGTTTTGGCAAATGGGCTGCGTCTGCTTGGCGTTTCTACGCCGGAGAGAATGTGATGACGAACGAAGATCGCGACGATCCTGGATTTTCGTCGGCGCGCACCTCGAAAAAGAAACGTTCTTTCTGGTGGCCTTTGATCGGCGGCGGGGTCGCGCTTTCCGTCGTGGGTTTTACCTTGGGCGTGTTGATCGGCGTGCTTTTCGAAGAACCGAACTTGCTGATTGGGCATCTGGCTGGCGATTCGGAGGAGGTCGTGCTCAAGCCGACGGGTTCGCCTGAGGCAGCGCCGATCGAGGCTCCGACGGATTCGCAACCCGATGCTCCGCCTGTTGCGCCCATTGAAGCAAGTGAAGAAAAAATGGTTGTGAAGAATGTCGCTCCGCCCGTCACCGTGAAGTCGAGCGAGAAAACGGAAGTTGCACTGGATGTGAGCGGTGCAGCGCAGAGTGCGATGTTGCCGCCTGTGTCAGCAGCCGTGCCAGATGGCGCGGCTTCCCATGCCGGAAAATTTGTGATTCAAGTGGGAGCGTTTTCGAATGACGCACAGGCTGCAGCGATGGCAAAGCAGCTTCACGGCAGTGGTTACGATGCTTTCGTGGCTCCAGGCACCGGCGGCGACGCGCGTTGGCGCGTGCGCGTCGGTCCGTTTGCCAGTCGCGAGGCGGCCGAGAAGGCCGCGGCGAAACTCAAGCAGCAAGAAAAACTGCCTACCTGGATTTTGACCGAGGAAGGCAAGTAGGCTGCGGCGTTTTCGATCGCGCGGAAACGCTTCGACACATTTCAATGTAAAACGGATCGGTGTTGGATTGCTTGTGTGTGCGCGGCCGCGAAGTGAGTCAGAAAACGCGAAGCGCAGAGCGTGACATGCCAAGCGAATTGCCGCAAAAACAACGAAGCCTTACGCGAAAATGGGCGCAAAACTTTGCGCAGACGCTTCGCAAAACGCGCGCAAAATTTACCCACGATTGACCAAAGACTGGATTTTCGACGATGCGCTGGATGATTACCGGTAGCCGCGGTCAGCTTGGCCTCTGCCTGCAAGAGGTGTTGCGCGAGCGAAAGCAACACGAAATTGTGTTGGCTGCAGATCTCCCGGACCTCGACATCTCCGACGCGGCGGCGCTCGAACGCGCACTGCGCGGCGTGCCCGGCGGAGCCGATGTGATCGTGAATGCGGCAGCGTTTACGGCGGTGGATCTTTGTGAGTCGCAGGCTGCGCTTGCGCAAGCGGTGAACGGCGAAGCGCCGGGAAAGCTGGCGCGTTTCGCCCAGGAACTGGGTGCGCGCTTTGTGCACATCTCGACGGATTATGTTTTCGACGGGATGGCCACGTTGCCTTATGCGGAAACAGTGAAGCCTGCACCGCTTTGCGAGTACGGTCGCTCCAAGCTTGCGGGCGAGGAGCGCGTGTGGGCAGAAAAATCGAACGCCTTGCTCGTGCGCACGAGTAGCGTCTTTGGCCCAGGCAAGAATTTCGTGGCGACGATGCTGCGCCAGGCAGCATTGCGGCGCAGCGGCGAGGTTGAGGCACCGCTGCGCGTAGTCCATGACCAGCGTTCGTGTCCGACGTACGCGCTCGATCTCGCGCACGGCATCGTGGATCTCGTCGAGAAGGATGCGAGTGGGTTGTTTCATCTTGCCAACGACGGCATTGCAAGCTGGTGGGATGTGGCGCGCACCGCACTCGATCTCGGCGGATTTCCGGAGCTTGCGATCGAAAAGATCAAGACGGAGGATCTTTCCTTGCCGGCAAAACGACCGCTGTTTTCAGCGCTCGATTGCACAAAGGCCGCTAGCATTGGGGTCGCTTTGCGGCCCTGGCCCAAGGCGCTTGCGGCGTATCTGCAATCTTCCGCTTCGCCACTGCGCGATTTGTAGGACGAGACCCCAGACACGAGTGCGTGAAAAGAATGCGTGCGTTGTGCGGGTCGAATCCTTGTGCGAGGACGGTGCAAGTGCAGCGCAAGGCAAAGGTGCATCGACTGCCATCGACGAGCAAGAGCGAACTCAGAGGAAAGGAGAAGCTGACACCATGAAGCGTAAGATTGAGCGCGTGCTCGTGACGGGCGGAGCCGGATTCATTGGTTCGCATCTTTGTCGACGTTTGCTGCAAGAAGGCTGTGAGGTGCTGGTTTTCGACAACCTGCTCACGGGTCGCATGAGCAATATCGAAGAGCTGCTCGGCCATCCGAAGTTTCGCTTCAAACACTACGATGTGACGAATTATTTGTATGTCGAAGGCGAACTCGATGCGATCCTGCACTTCGCGTCGCCGGCAAGCCCGGCAGATTTCGAGCGCTTGCCGATTCAAATTTTGAAGGTGGGCTCGCTTGGTACGCACAAGGCGCTCGGTCTCGCCAAAGCCAAGGGCGCGCGCCTTTTGCTCGCCAGCACTTCGGAGTGTTACGGCGATCCTGAAGTCAACCCGCAGCCCGAGACTTATTGGGGCAACGTGAATCCGATCGGCATCCGCGGCGTGTACGACGAAGCCAAGCGTTTTGCTGAAGCGATGACGATGGCTTATCACCGTCATCATCAAGTCGATGCACGCATCGTGCGCATCTTCAACACCTTCGGACCGCGAATGCAACTCAACGACGGTCGCGCCATTCCTAATTTTTTTCGCCAAGCGATTCGCGGCGAAGACATCACGGTGTATGGCGACGGTTCGCAGACGCGTTCGTTCTGTTACGTCGAAGATCTTGTGGAAGGAATCTGGCGTTTGTTGAATTGCGTCCACGTCGGGCCGGTGAACATCGGCAATCCGAATGAAATGACACTGCTCGGCATGGCCAAGAAGATCATCGAAGTGACCGGGAGCAAGAGCCGCATCGTGTATGAACCGCTGCCGCCAGATGACCCGAAAGTGCGTCGCCCGAATATCGATCTGGCTCGCAAAGTGCTCGATGATTGGCATCCCAAGGTTTCGGTCGAGGAAGGCCTGCAACGCACTTGTGCGTACTTTCAGGCCGAGCTTGCCCAGGAGAAGAAGTCGAAGTGACCGAGCAAAGCCAGATCCGCAACTTTTCCATCGTCGCACACATCGATCACGGCAAGAGTACGCTCGCCGATCGTTTGCTCGACGTGACCGGCGCCCTCACGGCGCGCGAAAAGAAGGCGCAATTCCTCGACAAGATGGATATCGAGCGCGAGCGCGGCATCACGATCAAAGCGCAAACCGCACGCATCCATTACCGCGCAAAAGACGGCAAAGACTACGTACTCAACTTGATCGATACACCGGGGCATGTCGACTTTTCCTATGAAGTGTCGCGCGCGCTCCAAGCTTGCGAAGGGGCCGTGCTCGTCGTCGATGCGTCGCAGGGCATCGAGGCGCAGACGCTCGCGAATGCGTATCTCGCGGTGGATGCAGGGCTCGAGATCATTCCGGTCGTCAACAAAATTGATTTGCCAGCGGCAGATCCCGTCGGGCGCGCGCAGGAAATGGAGGATGTGCTCGGTTTTGACGCCGCCGATGTATTGCCGGTTTGCGCAAAAGACGGTCGTGGTATTTCTGAGCTGCTCGAGCGAATCGTCGAGAAAATTCCGCCGCCGCACGGTGATCCGAATGCGCCAACACGCGCGCTCGTTTTCGATGCTTGGTTCGATTCCTACGTCGGTGTGGCGATGCTCGTGCGCGTTTTCGACGGTGAGCTTCGCAAAGGCATGCGCGTTCGTCTGATCGCTGTGGGCTCGGATCGCGAGATCAACGAGCTGCATGTGGTCGATCCGTTTCCGCGCAAAGTCGATCGTCTCGGCCCCGGCGAAGTGGGCGTGGTGATTGCGGGCGTAAAGTCGCTGCAAGACGTGAAGATTGGTGACACTATTTCGGATCTGAATCGCCTTTGCAGTGAGCCGCTTCCTGGTTTCAAAGAAGTGAAGCCGATGGTTTTTGCAGGGTTGTATCCGGTGGATTCCGATGACTATGTAGATCTGAAAGCCGCACTCGAAAAACTTCGCATCAACGATTCTTCGTTCGTGTACGAACCCGAGACGAGTGCCGCGCTGGGTTTCGGGTTTCGCTGCGGCTTCCTTGGCTTCTTGCATTCCGAGATCGTGCAAGAACGACTCGAGCGCGAATACAACTTGAACTTGATCACGACCAGTCCGACGGTGCGTTATCAAATCGTGACGATCGAAGGCAAGACGCTCGAGATTGAAAGCCCGGCGGCGCTGCCCGATCTGCAGAAGATCGATCACATCCAAGAGCCGTATATCGTGGCGACGGTGCACGTGCCCGACGAATATCTCGGCGCCGTGCTGACGCTTTGCCAAGAGCGACGCGGCATTCAGCGTGACATGAGCGTGCACGGCAGCCGCATCCAAGTGCGCTACGAGTTACCTTTGAACGAAGTCGTGCTCGACTTTCACGATCGTATCAAGAGCATCACGCGAGGTTACGGTTCCTTCGATTATGAATTTCTCGACTATCGTCAATCCGATTTGGTGAAGCTCGATGTTCTGGTGAACGGAGATCCGGTCGATGCGCTTTCCCTGATCGCACATCGCAGCAAAGCGCAGCACACGGGTTCGTTGCTGACACAAAAGCTAAAAGAATTTATTCCACGCCAGATGTACGACGTGGCGATTCAGGCGGCGATTGGTTCGCGTGTGATCGCACGAACGACGGTGAAGGCGCTGCGCAAGAACGTCACTGCAAAGTGTTACGGCGGCGACATCACGCGCAAGCGCAAGCTTCTCGAAAAACAAAAAGCCGGCAAGAAGCGAATGAAGATGGTTGGTTCCGTCGAAATTCCTCAAGAGGCGTTTCTTGCGGCCCTGAAGTTGGGTGACGAATGAGCGAGAACGAGTCGAAGTCGGGGGAGCGAGTGGAGGCACGAGGCAAAGCGGCGGCGGAGAAGTTGCGCAAGGCCGAACCGGCAGCGAGTGACACGCCCGAAGCGCGCGCCGAGCCATCAACGCCTACCGAAGAAAAAGGCGATCAGATTGGCACGCTGCTCATTGCGATCGTGATTGCGCTTTTGATCCGTGCGCTCATCGTCGAGCCTTTCCGGATTCCGTCGGGTTCGATGTTTCCGACGTTGCTCGAAGGCGATCATCTCTTCGTAAACAAATTTGCGTATGGTGCGAAGATTCCCTTCACATCGTTTCGTTTGCCGGCGGTGCGCGAGCCGCAACGCGGCGACGTTGTCGTGTTCAAGGTCGGGCGCATGGAAGCTGCGCCTGGAATTTGTCCGATCGATCAATGCCCCGAGAAATATCGCTCCGAGAATTTCGTGAAGCGACTCGTGGGGCTGCCCGGCGATACGATCGAAGTGCGCGACGGCGTGCTTTTCGTGAACGGCAAAGTCGTCTTGCGCGACGATGGCGAGCGACACATTTTTGAGGATAGTGACGAGCGGCAACTCGAAGTAATCGGCGAGAAAAACGGCACATGCAGCTACTGGATCGCCGACGATCCCAACTCGCCGACACCGGCGCGCGACAAGTTCACCGTGCCGGAAGACCGCTATTTCATGATGGGCGACAACCGCGACCACTCGAACGACAGCCGCTTCTGGGGCACGATTCGCTTGAATGATATGAAAGGCCCGGCCGCTTTCATGTATTGGTCGTGGGAATCGCCGCAAAGCTGGGGCAAGCTACTCAATCCTGTGACATGGTGGGATCTGCTTACGAAAAAAATGCGCTGGGAACGAATGGGCCGCCCCCTCGACTGCAACTGGCCAAAAACCCCACCCACCTCGAACAACGTCCCAACACAGTAGTTTTTCGTGATTTGCGACGAAAAGAATCATTCTTGAACTGAACAGTGGACCTCATTGTTTGGACAGTTTTTTCTTCTCGCTAGGCGAATCTTGTCGATGACGCCAACACCTCGCATATGACTTGAAAAAGTGTCGCCAAGAATATCAGGAAAAGCAGGGAAAGGGATGCTGTTCGGCGGAGAAGCCGCCGTCGGGCTCCTGATGATTTTTATCGAATTGTTGTGGGGGCTAGCCTGTGAAAAATTCAAATTAAATCTCGCTTGGCTCCGCGATCCCGACGTATTCTTCTCTGACTTACGCGGAGCGCGTAGGATTTGCTTACGTGCCTAGGTGGCACACCGTGACGATGTTGATGTATTTGTGTGTATCGTATTTTATGTTGCCACTGACGGACCAGGCGCGTCAGTCATCACCAATCTTTGCTGTTCTGAATCCATTTGTTTTGAGTATTGCTCTTTTGGGAGGGGCGGTTGCGGAACTACGCCGGGGCGGGCGGCCTTGCGCACCCCGACACCACCACGCAGACCTACGCTTACGACGCGATTGGGAACGTGACACAGAACAGTGCCTACTTCGGTGCGACGCCGTACACCTACGACGACAAGGGACATCTGCTCACCGCCATCGGAGGGCTTCGCTTCAACTACAGCGCGGGGGCGATTACGACGATCTGGGGTTCGGTCGCGGGCTGCGCGCTCGTGGAGCCGCGGGTGTTTTTCTGGGACGCAGAACAGCGGCTCGTGCGCGCGACGCAAGCGGGCGCGACGGTGAACTTCGAGTATGACGCGAGTGGGCAGCGCATTCGCAAGGCGTCACAATCTAGTGTCACTCGGTTCTTTGGCTCGCACGCCGAGCGCGAGGAGAAGAGCGGGCAAGAGACGCGCACACAGTATTACTACGCGGGCTCGCAGTTGGTTGCGAAGAAGACGCAAGCGATCGATGCGAGCGGTGTGAGCACGGGTGCGGCCGACACCGTGTGGTTTCACTCGGATCAT
>JADFDR010000042.1 GCA_018262735.1 Geobacter sp. | reverse complement strand
TTCGTTATCCAGGCGCGGACGGAGAGCTCGATACAGACGATGATTTTGAAACGATTGGCGAGTTGCACGTTCCCCTCAACAAAGTGGTTCTGTTTGAACTCGAAGCCAAAGATGTCGTGCACTCGCTTTGGGTGCCCACTTTGCGTTTGAAACAAGATGCGGTGCCGGGGCGCTCGATCCAAGGTTGGTTCGAACCGACGCTTGCGGGTCGCTACGAGATCATCTGCGCGGAGATTTGTGGTTTTGGGCATACGATGATGAAAGCCACGCTCGTCGTTGACGAGAACGAGGCATACCAAAGCTGGATCGTGTCGAAAGCGCCTGTGAAGACTTCTTCCGTCGAATCGCCGCAGGCGACGCAATGATCGAGTGACCCACAAAAGTGTCGATCGCGCATCCGGAAAAAGTGCGCGGCAGAGGTAGAGAGATCCAAAACGCAAAAATGCGTAGCCACGAAACGGAAATCAAAAAGGGAAATTAAATGTCGGATTCCGCTCACGCCAGTTCGCAGAGTTTCATTACGAAATACATTTTTTCGACGGATCATAAAGTCATCGCGAAGCAGTACATGTTCACCGGCTTCTTCATGGCACTGCTCGGTGGTTTTCTCGCATATGTGATCCGGATGCAGCTCACCTATCCCGGCGAGTCGATTCCAGGATACGGGGCGATCAACTTCCTGCAGTACAACTCCGTCGTTACGATGCACGGCACGATCATGATCTTCTGGGTCGCGATGCCGCTTCTGCTCGCAGCGCTCGGGAATTTTCTGATCCCACTCATGATCGGCGCGCGCGATATGGCGTTCCCGAAACTCAACATGCTTTCGTATTGGATCTTTTTTTTGAGCGTGGTGGTTTTGATTGCCTCGTTCTTTGTGCCCGGCGGCGCAGCAAATGGTGGATGGACGACGTACCCGCCGCTTTCATCGGCGAAATATTCGGGCGGTCAATGGGGCGTCACGCTCTGGCTGATTGCCGTCGCGCTCGAGTTTGCAGCGTTTTTGCTCGGTGGCATCAACTTCGTCACGACCGCACTCAATATGCGTGCGCCCGGAATGAAGCTTTTTGACATGCCGATCATGGTCTGGATGCAAGTGGTGGCGTCGGTCGTGTTCATGCTTTCCGTCGGACCGCTCATTGCGGGTGCGATCATGTTGCTGCTCGATCGCACCGTGGGCACGGGCTTTTACGATCCCGCTCAAGGCGGCGATCCCATGCTGTTCCAGCACTTGTTCTGGTTTTTTGGACACCCCGAAGTGTATGTCATCATGCTTCCTGCCTTTGGTGCACTTGCGGAAGTACTGACGGTCTTCTCGCGCAAGACGATCTTTGGATACAAGATGATTGTGTATGCGACGATCGCGACGGGCGGGATGAGTTTTCTCGTTTGGGCGCATCATCAATTCGTCGCGGGTATCGATCCGCGGCTTGCGACACCTTTCAGCATCACCACAATTTTGATCTCGGTACCGGTGGCGGTTACGACTTTTTCATTCATGGCAACGCTCTGGAAGGGCAAGATCCGCTTCACGACACCGATGTGTTTCGCGCTGGGGACCATCTCGCTCTTTTTGCTCGGTGGCGTCACCGGCATTCACCATGGCGCTCCCGCTTCCGACATGTTCCTGCATGACACCTATTTCGTCGTGGCACACTTTCATTACGCGCTGATTCCGCAGGTGTTCTTCGCTTTCTTCGCCGCCTTTTATTTTTGGTTTCCCAAAATGTTCGGAGCGATGTTCAACGAGGTTCTCGGAAAACTTCACTTCTTGGGGACGTTCCTCTTCATGAACGTGACATTCCTGCCCATGTTCGTGTTGGGCTTCATGGGGCATCAACGTCGTATCGCAAATCCGCAGATGTTCGACACGCTGCGCAATGCGCAGGTTGAGCACCTACACTTTATTGCGACGATTGGCGCATTTGGGCTTTTGCTTTCGCAGGTGCCGCTTTTGATCAATCTCGTGGTGAGTCTTATCAAGCGCAAAGCACCCGGAAACAATCCTTGGCAGGCCAACACTTTGGAGTGGACGACTTCCTCTCCGCCCGGGCACGGCAACTTTGAGACGCAGCCGACGGTGTATCGAGGTCCGTACGAATACAGCGTGCCGGGTGCAGCTCAGGATTTTATTCCGCAAAACGTGAAGCAGTAGATCAAGAGATCGAATTCAACTTGATGAGAAATGGCGTACCAAGTTTCGTCAAATCGAAAGTTCGAGAGTGAGGAAGAGAAAATGAATCAAGCGGTGAATGTTGGAACGCATTCGAAGGAAAATTTCGAAACGCTGGGGATTCCGACGGGACGTCTGGCGATGTGGTGGTTTCTGGCGTCGGAGATCGTGATTTTCGGCGGATTGATTTGCATCTTTTTGCTGATGCGCTGGCGACATCCGGAATGGCATGCCGAAGCGGAGCATACGCTCAATTTCGCGGGCGGGTTCAATACGCTGGTCTTGCTCACGAGCAGTTTGAGTGCCGTACTTGCCCACGATGCGATCGAAAAAGGATTGCCCAAGAAGGCTGCGAGTTATCTCGGCTATACACTTTTAGGTGGAATCCTTTTCTTGGGTGTCAAGAGTTACGAGTATGCTCATGAGATCGGTGCCGGGTTCGTGCCCGCGAAGAGCATGTTCTGGTCGTTCTATTACCTGATGACAGGGCTTCACGCCGTACACGTGATTGCGGGGATGATCGCAATTTTCGTTGTGATGCTCGGCGTGCGCAAAGGCCAAAATCTGCAGCGCGTCGAGCTGGTCGGGATTTATTGGCATTTCGTCGACGTGATTTGGATCTTCCTCTTTCCATTGCTCTATCTGTCGGCGTAAGACTTTTCGTAACGGGAGAAAATCGGATGACACAAGAAAGTTCTACTACGACAGGACACGACGCTGCGGGGCATGAAATTCCTTATGTGCAGATTTGGGCATGGCTTGTCTTTGCACTCGTCGCCTCGTTTTTCATCGGCGAGCTTACGGTGCCCGTGCTTGGGATCGCCATGATCTTTACGATTGCGACAGTGAAGGCATACCTCGTGATTGCAAACTTCATGCATGTCAAGTTTGAACCCAAATTCGTACTTCTGATTTTGGGTGCTGCCGCGCTTTCCTTGTATTTCTTTTTCTTTGGGCTCGTTCCGGATACCGTGTACGGACCCTTCAAGTAGAAAGTAGGAGTTGCGTATGACTGCTGCACATCAAACACCAAATCGTGTTGATCTTCCTGCCGCAAAACCATTCGTATCGAGTGGCGTGCTCGGCATGGCGCTGTTCATTGCGAACGAAGCGATGTTCTTTACGGCATTGATCAGCGGTTTCCTCGTGCTTCGGGCACAAAATCCAAGTTGGCCACCGGCGGATCAGCCACGTTTGCCCGTTGCGGTGACGGCAGTCAACACCTTGATTTTGCTCGTCAGCGGTTGGACTGCGCTGCGCGCGCTGTCCAATTCGAAGAGGGAGGAAGCGCCTCATGCGTGGGATCGCGAGACCGCGGGTAGGTGGCTTGGCGTGACACTCGTTCTCGGACTGACATTCCTCGGTGTTCAAGGTTTTGAGTGGATGCGTTTGATTCGATTTGGGCTTACGACGACATCGAGTCTTTATGGCGCAACGTTTTATGTGCTCGTCGGAGCGCATGCCGCGCATGTGCTTGGTGCTGTGATTGCGCTTTTTTGGATTCGTCGAGGACTTCTGCGCAGCAGCGTCGTGCCGCGCAACGCAGAAAGCATCAAGCCGATGGTGATGTATTGGTCTTTTGTCGTCGTGGTTTGGCCGGCGCTCTATGGATTGGTTTATTTCGGATGACAAGAAAATCGATCTTACATTTTTCTGTGTCTTCGTGGAGACGCGTTTTTGCACGCGCGAATGCGTTGTTTGCTGCGCTTATGGATACGGGCGGACCCGAACCCGAGGTGGCTTCTTTCACTTGGCGACGAGTTGTGCTGAGCGGAATGCTGCAAGCGTGTTTTTTGTTTGGAGCTACGCCGGTCATTGCGTGTTCGGTTTGTTTTTCGGTAAGCGACGAAGCGCGCAAAGCCTACTACCTCACGACGGCATTGATGATTGTCGTCCCTCTCTCCTTGCTCGCGGGAATTCTGATTTGGTTGTATCGTGCGTATTCCCGGCACAACTCGTCGGAGCGCGACGACAAAGTGCTTGAAGCAGAATCGACGCGCGAGTCCTGAGTTCACAACATCATCACGCTTCGGAGACCCCATGATCCGGATTCCACAAATCCGAACGCAATGGTTGAGCACAGGCTTTGTTGTGCTCTGCGCACTGACTTA
Source organism: Geobacter sp. (assembly GCA_018262735.1). GTDB lineage: Bacteria > Myxococcota_A > UBA9160 > UBA9160 > JADFDR01 > JADFDR01. The sequence continues at coordinate 9,083 of JADFDR010000042.1, read as the reverse complement.
TTGCTTGATCGTGTTTGGGGCCATGGTGCGCGCCAAGGATGCGGGGCTTTCCTGTCCCGATTGGCCGCTTTGTTTTGGCGAAGTGATTCCGCAGTTCGATGTTAAGGTGGCTTTCGAGTGGGGACACCGCTTGCTCGCGAGTTGCGTTTCCGTCGGATTGATTGCGCTTTCCGTGTTTGCATGGGCAAAGCCCGAGCTGCGCTCGTTGATGAAGCGACGGCTGAGCGTGGCCTGGATTTTACTTTTGGTGCAGATTGTTTTTGGTGGACTCACGGTGTTGCTCAAGCTTGCGCCCTGGACGGTGAGTGCGCACTTGATTTTAGGAAACAGTTTTTGTCTGACACTTCTCTGGATCGCTTGTGATTTGCATGCGTGCACCGAACTGAAGACGGGCGTAAGGGAGATGCCCGTACGGTTGCCCCTTTCGTTGGGTGTTCGTGCGCTCGCGTTTGCAACGGTGGCATTGCTCCTCTTTCAATTCGTTCTCGGAGGGTTGGTTTCGGGTCATTATGCGGGGCTTGCTTGCACGACATTCCCGACATGCAACGGAGATCAAATCATTCCCGAGTTTGCGGGCCGGATTGGCTTGCATGTTTTGCATCGTCTGAATGGCTTTTTGCTTTTGCTGAGTTTCCTGGTGCTCGCGTTTGCGGTACGCAAAATCGAAAGGCTCAGCATTTTTGCCAAGACTGGCCTGCGTATCGTTTTCCTGCAAATTTTTATCGGCGCTGGAAACGTACTCCTCAAATTGCCCTTCGAATTGACGGCCCTGCACACCGCTTTTGCCGCAGCGCTTGCGTTGGTGACGGCACTGCTCATTCGCGAAGTTGTGTACACCCCTTCGGAAACTTCGCAGAGTGCGACGATGCGCATGGTGGAAGCACGTTAGGGAACCTCAGAGCCATTTTTCTGCTTGGGTATTTTTTCAAACCGGATCGGACGTCTTCCGTCGGTGAAAAATCAATTTCTTTACGAAGCAGAATCGATCCGAGCCTCTTCGATAAAATTTTCGCGGAATTCATCGTGCTGCTTTTCCTCCGATAAACACTCCAGCGCGAAATGTTGCGTGCACCATTTCACTTGAAAGTGTATGCCGCGCTTCTTGCCATGGACGATCGAGCAAGCAAAGATCGGCAAGTTGCCCCGGTGCGATGCGCTCGCGGAGGAATCGCGCAAAGTCGCGAATGGGTTCGTGCGTTGCGGGAGCAAAAAGCAGGAAGGCTTCTTCGGGCGAAAGCGCTTCTCGCTCGTCCAGCACTTTGCCTGACACCGTTTTGCGTTCTACGGCACTACGCATGCTTTGCCACGGGTCGAGGTCGCCGTACGGAGCATCGCTTCCGGCGCGCAGGCGAAGGCCCGCGTCGAGCAAGGCGCGCCCGCGATAAAGCCACGGCAGATCGCAGGCGTCCACGGAGTCGAGATACGAATCTCCACGTTCGAAAAGGAAATGAGGCTGCGTGACGATTTGGAGTGAGCACTTTCCCGCATCGTGTTCGCGTGGAGCGAGTGTGGTAAGGAGTTCGATTGCGTCGGGGGGAGTGACGGAAGCGTGTTCGATGCGATCTCCCTCGTGAATACCGGCTTGCGCGAGTGAGCTCGTGGCAAAGATCAGTTCAGCACGTGTGACACAATGAAGTGCAACACCTCGATCTTGTGCGTGTGCTCGCAAAATCTTCGTCGCGAGTTCGTCGAGCGTAGGGAAAGCCGTTTCTTGCAGCAGGATTTTTACGGCGCCACGCGTGAGTGCAGGAAGTGGCGTGGCAGAAGATTCTCTGCCTGCGAAGATGTGTTCCATCTTTGCAGGCAGGTCGAAGTCGCCCAAGACTTGCACGTTTTGCAAAATCGCTCCGCGACGGATGGAGGCGGCAAACGCGTTCCAATCGGCTTTCCGGTTTGAGGCGCTCGCATCGCTAAGGCTCGTGATACCCACGTTTGCAAGCTTGCGACTTACGCACGCGAGATCTTCTCTTCCTACCGACGAAGGAAATCGCTCGCGAAGCCAGTTATCGCAACGAAAGAAGCGTCCCGTCGCATGGCCATGTGCGTCACGCTCGATTCCCGGAAGATCGGTGCTGTTGTCGAGTTGCAATGCCTCGATGGCGCGCGAGTTCAGGATCCAAAGCGCTCCGGTTCGATGCTGAATGCGCAGAGGAAGATCGCTGCGCACACGATCGAGGGCTTGGCGGTCAAGTTCTCCCGCAACGCATTCGTGGTATCCAACACCACGAATCGTTCCATGATGCGGTTTTGCGCGGTGCAATTTTTCTTGGAATTCGTGGAAGTTCGTGACGTGGGGTGGCCCACAGCTTACCGAGTTTTGTGTTGCTGCCAGTGCAAAAAGATGCAGGTGGTGATCGTGCAATCCGGGCAAGAGCGCGCCACCGTGGGCATCGAGAATTTCTTCGTCGTGCACAGGGGCAAGCTGGGCGCCGATTTCCTGGATTTTCCCGGAAACGATTCGCACCGAGACGATGCCGCGTGAAAAAATCTCAGCGTTGCGAATCAACATGAGATTTGAAATTCCTTGAAGACACGTGCCGTGTCGCTCCCCAGCGCCGGGGCACGGCGCGTCACTTTTCGCGCACGCGGCGCAAGCACTCGAGTTGTATTTTCTCCGACGAAAACTCGCCACGGGATCTGCATTTTCCCCGCAGCGTCGCTCTCGTCGTCGCACTCGAGTCGTGCATCCTGTGTAGCCTGCTGTACCGCGCAGGATGCCGCGACGGAGACATTACACAAAGAAATGTCGATCAAACGACTTCCGCCGGCATGCCAGGAAGCTTGTGCGGCTAGCGCGGCGTGCAGTCCTGCGAGTGGATCCGCAATAGCATCCCCGCAAAAATGGGGAGTCGCTTCGCTTCCGGCAAGCACTGCAAGACCTGCGGCAGCCGCTGCATCATCGCCAAAGGCGATCCAGTGGGCTTCGGGCTCCGAGCGCCCGTATCCCGTGATGCTGATCCAGCTCAGACCCGAACGCTGTGCACGACGTTCGAGAAGTTCTTCGATGTCAAAGCCGAGTTGCTCCATGGCGCGAGGTCTTGCACTTTCGACGATGATGTCGGCGCGTTCGAAGAGTTGTGCGAGTTGCGAGCGTCCCATATCGGTTCGGAAATCGATCGCCACACTTTCTTTGTCGGCGTTCAGCAAATCGAAGAATTCCGGCGGTCCCAAGCGCGCACCGTCGGGGCGAGAAACGCTTTCGACTTTGATGACGCGTGCACCGCCGAGTTGCAAAAGTTGCGTACAGAGCGGGCCCGCCCAAAGCGAGGAGAGATCGACCACAAGGGGTTGATCAGCTTTCGGTGTTTGTCCTGACACATTCTTGCGTAACTCGAACCACGGTGTTTCGGTTTTGCGCGGGGATGTGGCGATGGCTACTGCAAGCCCAAGCAAACGCGCGCGCTCGACGAGTTTTCGACTTGGATGCAAGGTAAGCTTTTGTGCAAGTGAATTCCAAAGATCCGTCCGATCGACTTCGCCCACCCAAGCCGGTAAGAGCGCAAGGTCGTCTTCGCGCGGCAAATTCACTGCAAGCCAGGCGTCTTGTGTTTTCAGAAGGCGGCCACTGCCTCCGCAAGATTCGATCGGGATTCGACCTGCACGAGGAATTTCAAAAATCGCCGCACGCTCGCCAAGCAAGGCAGGTGCGTCGATCGACACCAATTCGTGTCGTGGATTCAAGAGTTGCAAGGCGTGGAGAGCGCCGCGCGCGGCCGTCGCGAGCGCGCATGGAGCCAAGACGGGCTCGTTTGCGGCGTTGCGCGTGATGGCCATGGCTCCGGATCGTGCCCAATCGAGCGCAGGATGTGCGGCGGCACAGTCGGAAGGCGCGCTTTTTTCGTTGCGCGTGACTTTCGCACCGAGCGTGCGAAGGAGTTTTGCGGCGTAATCGAAATCAGGACGATTCTGCGGAATTGCAAATTGCGCGTCGCGGAGGATTGCGTTCATCGCAGCGCCTCGAATCGTGGGAGCAAATCGCAGCGATGCTCGATGCAGAACACGTCAAGTCGTCGAAGGGGGAATCGTTGCAACTGCAATTTGGATTTCGCCTCAAAAAGCGCAAACAAGCTCGAATTTCGCCAAATCGAGCCGACGCCTCGTGATGGTATCCTGCATGTTCGGTGCGAGCTAGCACGCTCGAAGCGCATGCAATTTCGGGGATCGATGCGAAGTCGCTTCACGGTCGCGCCCTGATCGTCCCGATCGTGCAGGAAAATACATGCGGACATATCGAGGCGCATCGAAAAAGGGACACGCCTCGAGACGCAGCTTGTAAGATCGATCCGATTCTCGATTCACTGCAAAAATCGTTTCCCCTATGCGAAGGAGAAAAACATGGCCGCTCAAAAACGAAGTCGCGCTGCTGCATCGATGTATTACTTCAGTTATTGGATTTTGATCTGCGGATTGTCGTTGATGCTCGTACCCAAGCTCTTGCTGAATATCATCGGGATCACGATGACGAACAGTGCGACCGGCGGACCGAACTACATCGTGGGGCATCTCTTCGGGATGGTGCTGGTCTTCCTCGCGTTCTATTACCAGATGATTTCTCGACATGAAGAAATGCGCGAATTCTATCGCTGGACGACGTACACGCGCTTTTTGGCGCTTCCCGGTACGGTCGTTTTCGTGCTGCTTGGTTTGGGCGAGCCGATCACCATTGGATTCGTTGTTGTTGATTTCTTGGGCGCGTTGTGGACGACGCTTGCCCTACGCAAAGATGAGTTGGAGCGAGTCAAGACTGCTTGATCTCGTCGATCAGTCCCCAAGCGAGCGCGGTTGTGACGTCGATACGTTTTCGCGTGAGCGCGAGCCACGCCGTACGTTGACGCCCGATCCGTCGCGGGATGCTGACCGTACCGCCCGCTCCGGGCACCAACCCGAGCGCGACTTCGGGAAGTTGAAAGAAGCTGTCGGGTTCGGCGCTCACGAAACTTGCGAATGCGGGCAATTCCATGCCTGCACCGACGCACGCACCGCGCACGTGAAAGCGAACTTTTTCTTTGCATGCCGTAATCAAGCGCCCGGCATTGCGTGTCGAACGGATCACATGCGCGGTGGCCGGATCGGGCAAAGAACCGAATTCATCGAGATCTCCGCCGCTGCAAAACGAAGACCCCGCACCGGTGACAAGGACGTCACGCAACGATGGATCATGAATGGCGATTTGCAAGGCCTCCGCAAGTGCATCGCGCATCGCAGCCGAAAAGGCATTGCGCTTTTCAGGTCGGTTGAGCGTGAGACACAAAAAATTGTCACTTCGCTCGACCCGCACAGCAGGCTCGAGGTTTTCCTTGCGTGCAGGGCGTACCGCTCGCGTTTTGAACCAGCGTTGAAATTCGGGTCCGCCTTGCAAGGTTGAATAGACGAGCGATTCCGCGATCAAGCCTTCGTGGATGCTCAGGTGTTCGCTATGTCGCAAGAGCTGCACGGCCGCCATCGAGGCAATCGGAAAATGGTGTACGGCCTCGAGAATCGCATCGAGATCCTCGGAGTTCGTAAGCACGATATCGAAATCAGCAAGCAATTCGCGCGCCGTGAAGCTGTGGCCATCGGCCAATGCCACCGTCGGACAAGGCAATTGCTTCAAGGTGGTGCGTACGGCAGCAAGCTTCGCGTCATCACGCAAAAGAGTGTCGTTCAATGCAGATGCGGTAGAGTTTGTGATCGCACTTGCAAAGTCGACGATCAAAATCGGTGCGCCGGTGAGCATGGAAAAGCGTTCAAGTGCGAACGAAGAGTCGAGTTGGATCAGAGCATCAGGTAGCGAGAGAATTTGCATGTTGCGCTCTCTCCATGGCGAGGGTCGCAGGGTCTCGTGCAGTACGTCCGTACGGAATATTGCATTGCAAGACGCATCGCACTTGGGTGTTGCAAACTCCTGACGTTCTCGAGCGGCGGGGTACGTCTTCGCAAAACTTGCAGCGGTCACATATGCAGATCGATAACGCCACCGACGCTGAAATACGAAAATACGAAAGTGCATTTTCGATGGAGCGCACAGTTGACGCTTTTTCGTGTCGGCCGCGATCGAGCCGGCCGCGATCGCAGCTATGCCTTCACGCCCGAAAGTTCCGCGCGCACGACGCGGCGCAAAAGTTTTCCGGTTTCGTTGTAGGGCAATTCATCGCGAAATTCGATGCATTGCGGTACGCGCGACGAGCGCAGATGTTTCTTCACCCACTCCTGCAGTTCTTCGACGCTGACCTTGCGATTGGCCTTGAGCACGATGACGGCTGCAACGGCCTCGCCCCATTGTTCGTCGGGAATACCAACAACTGCCGCATCCGACACCGATTCGTGTTCGAGGAGAACGTCTTCGATTTCCCCCGGAGACATGTTTTCGCCACCGCGCACGATCACGTCGTCGGCGCGGCCTTCGAGAAATACATAACCCTCGGCGTCCACCGAACCGGCGTCGCGCGTCGGAAACCAACCTTCTTTGTCCACCGTCGAAGTGCGTCCCAGGTATTCGCCCGAGACTTGCTCACCGCGCACATAAATTTCACCGCGTTGATTGGGGCCGAGCACGTTGCCTTCTTCGTCGCGAATTTGAATTTCCACCGCCGGAAGCGCGCGTCCGACGGACGTGAGGCGTCGACGAATTTCGGGCTGATCGCTTTGTGCCGCCATGCGGTGATCTTCGGGGCCAAGTACGGTGATCGTCGAACTCGTTTCCGTCAGTCCATACGCATTGGTGAAGTCGGTCGTCGGAAAGAGTTTCATGGCACGCTCGATCACGGATTGCGGCATCTTGCCGCCGCCGTACGAAATCGCACGCAAATGCGGCAAATCCGCCGACGCGGCGCCTTCGAGTGAGTCGATGATTCGTGCGAGCATCGTCGGCACCAAGAATGCGTTTGTGACCTTTTCCTTGCGTGCGAGATCAAGCCAGGCTTCGGCTGAAAAACTTGGAAGCTGCACGATGCGGCGACCGGCATAGACCGAACTCACGATCGCGGCGGTGCCCGCGATGTGATACGGCGGCACGCATACGAGAACCGCATCTTCCGACGCAGCGGCTGCAAATTCAACGGAACCAAGGATGTAGGAGACGAGATGTTTGTGGCGGATCACGGCGGCTTTGGGTGCGCCGGTGGTGCCGCTCGTAAACAAAAGGATCGCGATCTCGTCGGCGTCCATGCTCCAGCTCGGCTCCCCCGCAAAGGGTTTGCGCAGCACGCAGCCAAGATAATTTTCGCGCGCGATCGATTGGATGCCGGGGAAATGGGCGAGTTTTCCGCTCCGTTCTCCGTCGGTGATGAGGTAGGCAGGATCGATGCGCGTGAGCAGTGCTTCGAGCTCGCTGCCGGTCAAACGATAATTCAGTGGAACGTACGGAATGCCGGCCCAGGCACTGCCAAAGAGTGCAATCGGAATTGCGAGGCTGCTGACATCGAGCAGTGCGATGTGTTTGCAATTTGATTTTTTGAATTCTTCGGCAGCAGTACCGGCCGCTGCAAAGAGTTCGGCATAGGTAAGCGATTCATCGCCGCAAGTGACAGCAACGCGGTCGCCAAGGCCGGAGGCGGCCATTTCGAGCAACATCATCAAGTTCATAAAACTAATCCGAAGACGGCAGCGCCTTGGCTTCCTTCAGGGTTAAGAGTTCACCGCCAAGACCGAGGGAGCCTGCGCCTGGCTTCGTGCACAGAAGTTCAAGCGTGCTGGCTTGGTCGACGTAGCGCTTGCCGAGCACGGTTCCTTTCGAGGCATCGGGCGCCATGGACGCATCTGCCGACGGAGTTTCATTCGGTGCGATCATCGCGATGCCGCCACAAGTGACTTGAACATCTTGTCCAGCGGGAGCGGCAATGACCATGACTTCCGTTGCGCATACAGCACTGCGCAGTCGGGAACCTGCTTTGAGTTGAGCCATCTTCTTCAAACCTCCAGGCGAAAGCCGCGTTTTTGTCCGGTCCTGCGTCTGTTGGCTCATTTCGGCTGAGCGTCGGAGACGTTCGGTGGAGTACGGCGCGGCCGTCGAAGTAAATGCGATACACGTTGTTACGGAGTCGCAATACTATCTTCTCGGTTCTAGCCTGTCACCTGGGAAAGGCTCTGCAAGAGGCGCGATCCCGAGACAAGTTTGGATCGAGCGATTGCCGAGGCTGAACAGCGGAAAAGTTGGTTTGCGTAATTTGCAAAATAGGTCTCGATCAAGTTGCGCGATTTCGTCGCGCCTGCTCCACTCCTCGACGCATCGGCGAACGCTGCAAGTGCTTTGTGCCCGACGAGAGTCAAAGCGAAAATCGGACCGCAGAGATTCTTGCATCGCATGTTTTGCATCGCGTGCTGCGACGGAGTAGAAGAAAAGTTCTCTCGATCATGAAAGCCTGTTGAAAACGAGAAGCCCATGAATGCATCGAACATTCTCGAAGCGGCATTGATTCTTGGCGGAGTGGGACTCCTCTTTGGTGTTTTGATTGCGATCGTGCATCGCAAGATGAAAGTCTGGGAAGATCCACGGATCGACGAAGTCGAGCGTTTGTTGCCGGGCGTCAATTGCGGTGCGTGCGGTACGCCGGGTTGTCGTGCTTTTGCCGAGGCGCTGATTCAGGGAGAAAAGCAGCCGGCGGGTTGCACCGTGATGAGTGGCGAGGCCGTTGCCGACGTGGCCGTTTCTCTTGGCGTCGATGTGGGGCAAACGAACAGGCGTGTGGCACGTTTGCTTTGTGCGGGCGGCAGCAACGTAGCGCCGATGCTTGCGGGCTACCGAGGCTTCGAGACATGCAAAGCCGCAGCGTCCGTTTCCGGCGGTGGCAAGGCGTGTAGCTGGGGATGTCTTGGTCTTGCCGATTGTGCCGAGGCTTGTGATTTCGACGCGATCGCGATGAACGAGTTCGATCTGCCCGTGGTCGATCCGAAACTTTGCACGGCGTGCAACGATTGCGTGATCGCGTGTCCCAAGGATCTTTTCGTGCTGATGCCGATCGAGCAGAAACTGATCGTGCAGTGCAAGAGCCTCCTTGAAGGCGATGCTGCGGAAACGCTTTGTAGTGTAGCTTGTACGGGTTGTGGAAAGTGCGTGATGGATGCCAAGCCCGGTTTGATTGCAATGGAAAACCGGCTTGCGGTGG
>JADFDR010000041.1 GCA_018262735.1 Geobacter sp. | reverse complement strand
CGCGCGCATTCCGCTTCCCTTGCCTTTGCTCTGCGCGCGTGCGGCCTGCCACGATTCTTCGGTTTTGTGATTTCACGCGGACATCGTGCGAGTTGCCAAGGTTTCTGCGGCGTCGAAGGCCTTCTCCATGACGTCGCGCGGTGCCTCCTTTCCGGTCCAGAGTCGAATTTGTTCGACGGCCTGTTCGATGAGCCACCACTTGCCACCAATCGTCGTTGCCCCGCGTGCTTTCGCATCGCGCAACAAGCGCGTTTCCACGGGGTCGTATACGGCATCCATCACAATTGTGTAGGGTGCGATTTTTTCAGCGGGGATAGGAGATTCGTCACTACGCAGTCCTACGCGGGTGGTGTTGATCAGCAAGTCGTAGCTCGTGGGATCGAGATCCGTGAGCAGACCTGCCGCGCTTGCGCCAAGCGAGTGAGCAAGGCTGCGCGCTTTTTCGAGGGTGCGATTGAGTACGGTGACCGAGGCTCCGCGTGCGAGCAGGCCGTACACGACGGCGCGCGCTGCGCCTCCGGAGCCGAGCACGACCGCGCGCTTGCCGGCAAGCGTCGTTTCGCGTTCGAGTGCGCGCACGGCACCAATCCAATCGGTGTTCGCACCCACGAGTCGTTCTCCGTGACGCGTAATGGTGTTGACTGCGCCAATCGTGCGTGCGACGGAATCGATTTCGTCGAGATATTGCATCACGACTTCTTTGTGCGGAATCGATACCGCGAGTTGTCGAATACCGAGCACGCGTGCGCCCGCGATCGCCGCGGCGAGATCCTGCGGCGGCACGTCGAAAGCGAGATAGGCCGCATCCATGCCGAGTGCTGCATACGCGGCGCTGTGCATCGCCGGAGATCGTGTATGTCCCGCCGGATGCAAGAGAATCCCACAGAGTGCGGTATGCGATGAATTTGTTTGTGGCACGGTGTTGATCCTTTCTGTGTACGTCGCGGTTTGCGTTTTCATCATGATGGGTCGCGATCGCACAGCGCAACCCGTCCGTGGCTGTTTTTGAATTTTCGCGGAGAGGGAAAGCGTTCTTGTCGAAAGCCAATTTTGATACGCGATACGAATGCGAACTCTTGCGCGATCGCCGAGCGCATGCAAACGGCTTTGCATTCTTTGCAGGGAGCGCCGCGCCTTTTGTCGATGCAACGCAACGCCTGGCCAGCGTCTCGCGATACCGTTAACTTGCAACACGCTTTGCGCAATCCTGTGTGCCGCAACGGATATTTCACCAAGCAGGGAAAGTCGTTTTGGCAAACCACAGGAAGTTGCACGACCCAATCCGTTTTGAACGAGGAGAGGCAATGTCGGAACCGAAGATCGCGATCATCATGGGCAGCCAGTCCGATTGGAAGGTGATGGAGCACGCGGCAGAGACGCTGCAAGTGCTCGGCGTTGCCTATGAGGTCAAGGTGATCTCGGCGCATCGTACGCCGGAACGATTGGTTGCATTCACCTCGACGGCGGAAGCTCGTGGTCTTGTGTGCATTATCGCCGGCGCGGGTCTTGCGGCGCATCTCGCAGGAGTTACGGCCGCACACACTTTGGTGCCTGTGCTTGGTGTTCCGACGGGCGGTGGCCCGCTCGATGGAATGGATGCACTTCTTTCGACGGTGCAGATGCCGGGCGGCATTCCGGTGGGCACGCTTGCGATCGGGAAACCGGGTGCAATCAATGCGGCGCTGCTCGCAGCAGCGTTCATGGCGCGATACGACACAAAATTGCGTGATCGGCTTGCGGCATACCGCGAAGAGCAGGCGCGCAAAATCCCCGAGACTCCCTTCGAGTCTTAGGGGCTTCGGATTCATTCCGTTTTTCGAGTCTTTTTGCAAATCAGGACTGATGTTTTCCTCCGACGGAAACCATCAGTCCTGATTTGCGCAAGCATTTCAGGAACCTCTGATTCATTCTGCCTTATGAATGTTGGTTGATTTTCTACCGACGGAAAACATCAACCCTGGTTTGTGAAAGTGCTCACAAAATGGAATGGATCCGAGTCTCCTTAAAGAACGAAACGTATCCGAGTTTTTGAAGTTCTTTTTCGAACTACCCACGACGCCATTTATTTCTTTTCTGTGTCGCTCTCGCCCTGGGACTTCGCTTTTTCGAGAACGGCCTGCAGATCTTCCCAGACGAGACGACGATTTTCGGGCGTGTACTGACGTAGCAAATAGGCGGGATGGAACGTTGGCATGACGGGGATGCCGCGATATTCCGCCCAGTGTCCGCGTTCGCGTGCAATGGCGACGGAACGACCCAGCAAAAGGCTTGCGGCAGGTTTTCCGAGCGCGACGATCACTTTGGGTTTGATGGCGCGGATTTGTCCGTCGAGAAACGGGAAGCACGCGGCGACTTCCTCTTCGAGAGGCGTGCGGCTTTGCGGCGGTCGACACTTGACTGCGTTGCAGATGTAGACTGAGCTTCGTGGAATCTGCATGCCCTTTTCGATCATCGAGGTAAGAAGTTCGCCGGCACGTCCACAGAACGGGATGCCGTGCAAATCTTCTTGCTCTCCAGGCCCTTCGCCGAGGAAGAGAATCTCGGCGTTGGGATTTCCTTCGCCAAAGACGATCTGTGTACGGCCCGATGCAAGTTCGCAGCGCTGGCAATCGCCAAGCGCGCTGCGCACGGCCTCCAGCGTTACCGACTCGTCCCAATGAGGTGTCGGAGGACGTGTGGCACGCGCGGGCGTCTGGGGAGGAGATGTTGCGTGGACTGCGGTGCTTGGCATGGAGTTGGTGGGCGCGTCCGTTGCCGAATCGGGGGAGACGTCACGAATGTTTGAGCGTCGCGTGACGGCGGAGTCGGCTGCGCGCGGGTCAACACTTTCTTTTGTAGGGCTGTGTTGCGTCGCGCGTTTTGCATCGGCTGTGAGATCGTGTGCGTGTTCCATTTGCACCGCGTGTGCATCCGCAGTGCTCGCGGTGTCGCTGCTTGCGTCGCGCGCGAATGTCTCAACGCCTTCTTCGCAAAGCTCACGAAGTAGCGCTCTTGCAGTGCCGAGGACGGCGCGAACTTCGGATTCGATTTCCTGCGGTGTGGCCATGGCATCTCCTCGGGTGGGGGCTTGCACCAAGCTCTGCAAGGCTTGGTGTTGGATGAATGCCCTCGGCGCGTTAGCCTTGCTCCGTCGGTGCGCGATGTTCTCGTGCGCTACGGAAGCCTTGTTCGAGAAGCCCCAGCACGGCCGTTTTGGAGTGGAGCAGGCCTGAATCTTTTTCCATCGATGCGCCGTGGAAGGGCTTGTCGGCAGGCTTGGGTTTGCCTGTACCCGGCTCAATCGTGCCGTGGCGCTGGTGATCGATCTTCTCTTGGATTTTGTACGTAAAGCCCGGATCGTTTTTCTCGTCGTGGCATGTCGAGCAAATTTGCAAGATGACGCACGAATCGCATTTGTCGCCGAGCGCCAAGATGCTTCCGATCTTGCGCGAGCCTTCCTTGACGTGATCTGCGCCAGGCCCATGACAGGATTCGCATCCGACATTTTCAAGTGTCGTTTGACCTGATTTTGTGTATCCCGTGGGTTTGCCAAAGCCGGTGGTATGACAGGCGAGACACTGCTTGTCGCCTTGTTTTCCCTTTGCGGCAAGCGAAGCCAATGCACGACCGTGCGGATTTTGCTTCCAGGACTCGTATTCGGCTTTGTGACAAGTCTGGCAAGCGTCCGAACCGACAAATGCGACGTCGCTGATTTCCGTTCCCGCCGCAGGCCCACGATGCTCCAGCACATATTTGCGTCGCTCTTCGAGCGGGAGTTTGGTGATGTGCAAGTTGGCCTTGTGCGAAATGCGCGGCAAAAACTTCGCGTAGTCAAAGTTGAGAGAATGCTTTGGGTCATGACACTGCTGACAAGCATTTGCGTAGTTTTGATCTTTGACGAAGTCGGGCGAGAGATGAGGGCCGCCGCGTCCGTGACAAGATTCGCAACCCACGTTTTCAAAGTTGCGCGACGTGGAGGGATCTTCGAGGCTAAAGCCGCCCGGCTTTCCGTAACCGACGACATGGCAAGTGACGCACTCGGGCTTGCCGCTTGCGCCATGACGCACCAAAGTGTCGAAAGCCTTGCTGTGGTTTGTGACCAAGTACGTTTCGTATTCGGTTTCATGACACATGACGCAGAATTCGTTGCCGCTGTATCCCTTCGAGTGCAGCATCACAGGCACGGTCTCGCCGGCGATCTTGGCGACTGCCATTTTGGTGAGAGCAGGGTGGCGATCCTCTTCCCAGCCGGAAATGTGATACTGGATGAGTCCATCTCGGTTGATGAAGTAGATCTGCGGTACGCCTCCGCGGTTTCCGAATTTCTTGCCGATCGCACCGTCGGCATCACTCAAAATCGGTGCAAAATCCTCGACTCCTTCGGCACGCAGGGATTCGCGAATTGCGTTCAGATCGCGGCTATACACCGAAATGGCAACCAGTTGTGGACGCTTTGCTTCCGGGAGAGCTTTGAGTGTGCTTTGCAAGCTTTTGAGCGCGTGATGGCAGTGCGGACAAGTGTGTAAGAAGAAAATCAAAATCACGGGCTTGCCGCGCAGGGAGGAAAATTCGAAGCGTTTTCCCTCGGTGATGGGTGTCGCGACAAAATTCGGTGCCGTTGTATAAAGTGCGGATTGTTCGCCACCGACCGAAGGCAAGCGCAAGATGCTTCGCAATTCCTTGGAGAGATTGGCGACGGCGTCGGAGCCAGTCGGGATGTAACCGATTCCCGAAATGATGTAGCCGTCGGCGTCGACGACCAGGAATAACACCGATGCTTGTCGCATTTCGAATTTTTCCAGGATCGCCGATGTGGTGTCTGCGAGGACTGGAAAATCGAGATTGTGTTCGGTGACGAATTTCTGCGCGAGCGAGGCGTCGCTACCGATGGCGATACCGACGATTCCAAAATTGTCTGAGGCTTGGAATGTGGCGGTGTCGCGCAACGCTTTGGCCGCGATGGCGGCTTCGGATTCGCCTGGTTTGAAGGCGAAGATCAAATGTCGCTTGCCAATGAGTTGCGATGCGGAGAGCGATTCGCCGGTGAGCGTCGTTCCCGAGAACGACGGCAAGGGGCGTTCCGGTCGCTTGGGAGCCGTCGCCTTGGGCGCTTCGACAAAATTTTCCGTCGGTGTAGCGATGGAAGAATTCTTGGCGGCGACAGGCTTGGAGGCGTTGTCTTTGGCGACGGGACAAGCAATACAGAAAAGGAGTGCGAGACAAACGAAGAGTTTTTGATACGGCATCCGTCGCAGAATAAGGCCGTCGCGAAGGCTCGGCAACCATTTTGATACGCAGCGATGCGCAGCGCGATGGTTGTGATGGCACGGGGCCAAGTTGTTCGGAAGCAAGGAGCGATTCGTCGCGAATTGGCGTGGATGCGTGCGCGTGCGTCGAGTGAGTCAGGGGAGGTTCGGCTGGCGCTCGTTCGGGGCGGCGTGTGCGATCAGCGAATTTCGTAGCCGTGCACTTTGGGTTTCGTGGCGGCAACTTTTTTCTTGAGTTCCTCGATCTGCTCTTTGAAAGACGCGTTGGTCGGCTCGAAGGTGAGTGCGGTTTTGAGGTTGCGCAGAGCAGCTTCGTAATCTTGGCGCTGAAGATCTGCCTTGCACAACGCGTAGTAGCGCTTGCCGTTCGGCGTTTTCCCTTCGCGTTCTTCGGATGCCTTTTTGCCGGCGGCGGCCTGTGCATCGACGAGTTGCATTCGCACTTGGTCCCCGCTCTTCAACAACTCATCATAGGCTTCGCGGCGCCGCCCGTTGCGCAGCACTGTGTAGGCCTCCGTCACGCGTTTCGAAATTTCTTCGAGGGCAAGACGCGTCGCTGCGTCGGCCGCGAGATAGGAAATCGGGCGATATTTCCGTGAAGCCTCGTAGTAGGCGTTCTTGATTTGATTTGCGTCTGCCGACGGTGCGATGCTCAAGACTTCGTAGTAGTTGAGATCGCCGATAATTGTCGCGAGCGCTTTGATTTCACCTGTCGCAATCGCAGCCATGGTGCGTTCTTCCGCCTCTCTCCGCATTCATTCTTTGCATTCGTATTGCGCGCGGCGCTCACGGCCTGCCTTTGGAAAGATCCGTTCCGACGGGCGCAAAAAGATCTTCTTCCTCACTTTCTGTGCCGGAGTCCATTTCGAGATCTGGCAAGTCGGACGGAAGATCGCCGTCGACGATATCGAGACCATCGCTGCTTGACGACTCAAGATCAAGAGTCGGTTCGCTGTCGAGGAGGACAATCTCTTGCGCGAGATCGTCTGCGCCAAGGTCGAGGTCGTCGGAGTGTCCCGGATAACTTTCTGCCGCAGACGGTGCTGCAGGTCGTGAGGACGCCGAGGGTGCAGATGTACGCGTCTCTCCCGGACGCGGTGTTGCTTGCGTGGTTTTGACGCGACTCGTGCGATCTTCGGCGATGATGTTGCTGATTTCGTCGTCGGAGAGACCGGATGAGAGACGAATCTGCATCGAGGCCACTTTGCCGGTTTCGGGTTCGCTGGCACTCACGTTGACGATGCCGTCGCTGTCGATTTCGAATTTGACTTCGATCTCGACTTCGCCGCGTCGTGCACGTTTGAAACCCGAGAACTCGAACTCACCAAGCGGTTCATTTTCGGTAGCGGTCCGAGATTCGCCTTGATAGACGCGAATCTTCACGGATTCCTGATTGTCTTGGAACGTGCCGAACTTGCGCGATTGCTCGATCGGCACCGGCGTGTTGCGATCGATGATCGTTTCGGCAAAACCGCCCGCGACGCCGATGCGCAACGAAAGCGGAGTCACGTCGAGCAAAAAGGCGCTCGGCGGTGGCGCTGGCGCGCTGGCGGACGCTGCGCTTTGCGTTGCACCCGCGGTAGCGCTTGCTTTCGTCGGTGCGGGCGCTTGTACGGCGACGAACGACGCTGCGTGGATCGCGGCACCCATTGCCACGACCTCGTCGGGATCGACGTCTGTCTTTGGCGTTTTCTGGAAATACGCGCCCACGGCATCGCGGATCAGAGGCAAGCGGGTTGGGCCACCGACCAAGATCACGCCGTCGATTTCGCGCGCGATGAGATTGGCTTGTTGCAAGGCTTCGTCGCAGACTTTGAACGTGCGCTGCACGAGATCCTGTGTGAGGCTCGCGAACGTGTCGCGCGTGATTACGCGCTGAAGCGAACGCGGCAGGCCGTCCGGTCCGTCGATGATATCCGGGATACGTACTTCCGCCGATTGTTGTGCGGAAAGCGTCTTCTTCACATTTTCCGCAGCGAGTTTCAGTTTTTCGAAGGCATAGCGATCGCTGCGGATGTTGACGCCTTCGGCCGCGAGAAATTCGTCGGCGAGCAAATCGATGATGCGATCGTCGAAATCGTCGCCACCCAAAAATGTGTCACCGCAAGTCGATAACACTTCGAAGACGTCGTCACCGATTTCGAGGATCGACACATCGAACGTACCGCCGCCAAGATCGTAGATCGCGAGCTTTTGCGAGAGTCCCTTGCCAAAGCCGTAGGCCACTGCCGCCGCCGTCGGTTCGTTCAAGATGCGCAGCACTTCGAGGCCGGCGATGCGGCCGGCGTCTTTCGTGGCTTGGCGTTGGTTGTCGTTGAAGTACGCGGGCACCGTGATGACGGCCTTGCGCACTTCTTGGCCGAGGTTCGCTTCAGCGATGGCTTTCATCTCTCGTAAAATCATCGCGGAGATTTCGGGCAACGCATACAGCTCGTTGCGCACCTGGATGCGAATGCCGTGGTTTTCGCCCTCGACGATGCGATAGGAATAGATGGCTTGCGCTTTCTTCACTTCGTCGGAAAAGAAGTAGCGCCCAATCAAGCGTTTCGAGGAAGAGATCGTGTGCTTGGGGTCGTGGATGATGTTCGCTTTTGCTGCGTTACCGACGAGAATCTCGCCGTTTTCGCGAAACGAAACCACGCTCGCCGTGATGTGATCACCGTAGGTGTTCGGCAAGACTTCAATCTTGCCGTCGCGTAAAATGGCGACGCAGGAATTGCTGGTTCCGAGGTCGATTCCAATGGCGTATTCGGCCACCGTACTCCTCCTTCTCTTTTCGAGTGCTTCGTTTGGTTTCTAGTTTGACTTCCAAATTCGGAGCTGAGTTTCGGCGACGCATTTGGTTTTGTCTCGTTGTGACGCGCATCGCCGTAGGGCCCATGACTTTGCCGGCAACTTGCTTGTCGGCGCAAGGCGATTGTTCGCCTTGTCTATCGGTGAAAAACTTTTGATGCTTAACCACTTCTCTTGCTCTTTACACATTGAATTGACCCTGCGCGCGAGCGCGTGCTACTTAATGCGGGCCAATCAAAGGACCGTCGGAACATGTCTGGACATTCCAAGTGGGCCACCATCAAACGCAAAAAAGGCGCGCTCGATGCCAAGCGCGGCAAGATCTTCACCAAATTGATTCGCGAAATTCAGACCGCAGCACGACTCGGGGGCGGCGATGCCGACGGAAATCCACGGTTGCGCCTCGCGATCGACAAGGCGCGCGAAGCCAACATGCCGAAGGACAACATCGATCGCGCGATCAAAAAGGGAATGGGCGGCGCAGAGGGCGAAGCGTTTGAAGAAGTTTTTTACGAGGGATATGGCCCGGGCGGCGCTGCGCTCTTGATCGAAGCACTTACCGACAATCGCAATCGCACCGCCGGAGATGTGCGTCATGCCTTGAGCAAACACTCGGGCAATCTTGGCTCGACGGGTTGCGTGTCCTATCTCTTTGAAAAGAAGGGGATGATCCGCTTTGCTGCGAGCAAGATCGATGTGGACACGTTGATGGAGGCCGCGCTCGAAGTCGGTGCCGACGATGTCATCGAGGGAACGGAGGAAGTCTCTGTCGTGACGGACTTCGGTCATTTCGAACCGGTGCGTCGCGCTTTGGGCGAGAAGGGCTTTACACCGACCTCGGCGAGCATCACGATGGAACCGTCGACGACGGTGACACTGATCGGAAAAGACGCAGAGTTGATGCTCAAGCTTTCGGACGCACTCGAAGATCTCGACGATGTGCAGAATGTCTACGCGAACTTCGATATTTCCGAAGAGGAAATGAGCCGCTTCGCGTAAAAGCGTTCCGTGGTCGCATCCAGTTTTTGTCCAGCAGGAGAGAGATGCGCATTCTCGGTATCGATCCAGGTTCGAACGCGACAGGTTTTGGTGTCATCGAGCGCTGCGACGGACGGCTTATTGCCGTGGCGCACGGTGTGTTGCGTCTTCCGAAGGGGCGCGTGCTCAACGAGCGACTCGCGTTGCTCTACGCTGCCATTCTCGGCGTGATCGAGGAACATCGTCCCGATCAGATCGCGGTAGAGCAAGTTTTTGTGGCCGTCAATCCACGCTCGGCGATCGTGCTGGGGCAGGCGCGCGGTGCAGTGCTTGCGGCGACGGCGGCTTGCGGCCTTGCCGTGAGTGAATACGCGCCGCGTGCGGTGAAACAATCGGTTGTCGGGGTCGGTAACGCCGCCAAAAATCAGGTGCAGGCCATGGTGCAGCGGTTGCTGAATCTCGATGTGCTTCCACCGACGGACGCTGCCGATGCGCTCGCGCTTGCGATCTGTCACGCACAAGCCGGCAAATTGCGAGCACTCGGCGTGACGGCCAACCGAAGGCGCTCGCGAAGTCGCACGTCTACACGTTTCGTGGTGAGGCGCGCGCGATGATCGGCTATCTCGAAGGCGTCTTGCGCGAGAAAACTCCAACCAAGGTACTCATTGATGTGTCGGGTGTTGGCTATGAGCTTGCCATTCCGGTCTCGACGTATTATGCGCTTCCGGAAGAGGGAAAGAAGATTGCCTTGCGCGTGCATACACACGTTCGTGAAGACGCACTGCTTTTGTTTGGATTTTTGACGTCGCTCGAGCGCGAGCTCTTCGAGCTTTTGTTGCGCACGAACGGTGTTGGTCCCAAGCTCGCGCAAGCGATTTTGTCGGGCGGCGCACCGGAAACACTGCTTACCGCGATTCGCAACGGCGACGAAAAAATTTTACGTGCGATTCCAGGCGTCGGTGCAAAAACCGCACAGCGCATCATCGTCGATTTGCGTGATCGCGCAGGCGCGTTGCTCGAGCGTACCGGCGCGGTTGCGGCACCGACGGCAAGTGGTGCCGAGGCTTCGCTCGAAGAACAGGTGCTCTCGGCGCTGCTCAATCTTGGATATGGACGAACACTCGCGGAGCGCGTGATCGGCGAGACATGCAAAGAATTGGATCCTGCTTCGTGTAGCCTCGAAGCGCTGTTGCGCGGAGCGCTGCGGAGACTTGTGCGATGAGTGTTTTTCCAAAAGACCACGAACCACCGCTGCGCCCGCTGACGCCGGAAGTCTTGGCGGACGACCGACACAATGATGAGACACTTCGCCCGAAGTCGCTCGATGATTTCGTCGGACAAGAACGATTGCGCGAAAATCTCGGCGTGTTCATCCGTGCGGCACGCGAGCGGGGCGAGCCGGTGGATCATTTGCTTTTCCACGGTCCGCCGGGACTCGGCAAGACGGCACTGGCGCATGTCGTGGCGCGCGAGATGAATGCGGGGCTTCGTATCACGAGTGGTCCGGTTCTCGAACGTGCCGGCGATCTTGCGGCGCTGCTCTCGAATATCGAAAGCGGCAATGTGCTTTTCATCGACGAGATTCATCGCATGAGCCCCGTCGTCGAAGAAATCCTGTATCCGGCGATGGAAGATTTCAAACTCGATCTTTTGATCGGGCAGGGGCCAAGCGCGCAATCGATTCAGCTCGACTTGCCGCGTTTCACCGTGATCGGCGCGACGACGCGCGCGGGTATGCTTACTTCGCCGCTGCGCGATCGCTTTGGGTATGTGGCGCGGCTTGATTACTACACCACCGACGAGCTTGCGCGCATCGTTGTGCGTTCCGCGCGAATTCTGGGGATCACGATCGCGACGGATGCAGCGGAGGAACTCGCGGGTCGTTCACGGGGAACGCCGCGCATCGCGAATCGGCTGCTGCGGCGAGTGCGCGATTTCGCCGAAGTCGAGCAAGGTCGAGGTTGTGCGATCGCTCTCGATGCGGTGCGCTTTGCGCTCGAACGCCTTGAAGTCGATGCGGCTGGTTTCGACAAACTCGATCGTGCGCTTCTTGTCACCTTGCTCGAAAAATTCGGCGGAGGTCCGGTGGGACTCGAAACGCTTGCGGCGGCGCTCGGCGAAGATAAAGGCACGCTCGAAGATCTCGTCGAGCCGTTCTTGATCCAAGGCGGCTACCTGGATCGCACGCCGCGCGGGCGCGTTGCAACGGCACGCGCTCGCGAGCACCTTCGCGCGTGCGACGGGAAAGCGCGTCGACAGCCCGCGCTTTTCTAAGGAACCTCGAATCAATCCTCTTTTCCGCGAATCAGGGCTGATGTTTTCCGTCGGTGGGGAATCAACTCGTCTTTCAAAAGTAGGATTCATCCGAGGTTTCCTAAGCAATCTCGGATTCCTGCTGCTTCAGGAATGCAGATTGTTTTTCCACCGACGGAAAACCGCAGCCTTGGTTTGCGAAAGTACGCAAAAGGCGGAGTGGATCTGGGGCTGTCTCGTTCCCTTCGCTTGCCCGGCAGCGTAGGCAGTTCCATGGCTTGTACCCGGGTTCGAGAGCTTTGCAGGGGCTTGTTTCGGACTGCGAGCGAACTCGCAAGCTGCACGGGTTTTTCCGGCGCGGTTCGTGCGTCATTTTACGTTGCTTCCCTACTCAACAGGGGAAGGTGCGTTGCCGATAGGAAAGAGGCCGAAAAGCCCGTGAAGAAGTCGCACCGCCATTCGTCGGCTTGCGGAGTTTCAGAGAGGCGGATTGTTGCGGAACGCGTCGCGCGCCGAGCGAGAAAAGGTCGCGAAAAAATCAGAATGGAAAACAAGAATTGAAAGTGTAGGAGACGAAGTTGAATTTGGTTCGCAATCTCGTTCGCGGATTGATGGCGTTGCTCGGAATTCCGATTGCGGCGGTAGGCGTGTTCGGATGGAGACTCGCAAGCTCTGGAGCGGGTTCCGCAGAGCATCAATGGCTTGCGCGTTTTCTCGATTCGCTCGACGGTAGTATCCCGCTGCTCGACGAGCATCTCTACAACGCACTCAAAAATCCAGCCGGACATTACGGGTTGCTTGGCGTGGGCCTTTTGCTGATTGTGGCTGCCGTTCTTTGGCGAGGTAACACAGTTTCGCGACGCCCCGCACCGCAAAAAACGGCTTCGCCGCAAAAGTCTGCGTCACAAAAAACGGCAGCAGGAAAACCCGCTGCGGAGGCCAAGGGGAAAGAAGCGAAGGGTGCTGCTGCGGCCAAGCAAAAATCGAAACCTGAACCGACGGCAACGCCGCGTCAAGAAATTCAGTACGACAAAGCGACTGCGAAAAATATCCTCAAAGAAGCACAGCTTCTTGAGAAGGACGGGCAGCTTAAAGACGCAGCGGAGCTCTATGCCAACCTCGGCGATTATGAAAAAGCGATCGAACTTTTCGTGGAGGCAGGTCTCTACGATCACGCCGCAGGAATTCGTCACGACGAGAATCGCTTTATTGAGGCCGCTGAGTTGTATATCGAAGGAGGCAATCTTGCGTCGGCGGCAGCACTTTTTGCGTCGCATGGTGAGCCGATGCGCTCGGCCGAGTGTTACGAAAAAATGGGCAAACTCAGCGCCGCCGCAGAGATGTACGAGAAAGCAAACAAGATTGCGAAGGCTGCCGATTGTTATGCCGCTGCCGAATATCACCGTCACGCAGCATCGTGTTACGTGAAGGTGCAGATGTGGGAGAAGGCGGCTCAATCGCTCGAGCTCGTGACGATCGAAGAGAAGAGCAAGCTCAGCAGCGGCGGTTCGGATCCGCAGAAAGAACAAGAGCTACGCAAACTTGTGATGCAGACGGCGCGACTTTGGACGCAAAGCGGCGACAAAGCCAAAGCCAAAGCCATTTTGCTTCGCGGGGGTTGCTATGAAGCAGCGGCCGAGCTTGCGTTCGAGGGTCAGGCCTACGAAGAAGCTGCAGATTATTTTCAGCGTGCGCGAAATCCGCAGAAGGCAGCGGAGTCGCTGCGCAAAGTAGGCAAGGTGAAAGAAGCGAATCGGATCTTGGGTGCGTATTACCGTGATCTTGGTGATGCCATTCGCTCGGCACAACACTTTGAAGCTGCGGAAGATTTCGGCGAGGCGGGCGATATTTACCGTCGACTCGAACAGTTCGAGAAGGCGGGAGAGTGTTTCGAAAAATCGACGGACTATGCGCAAGCCGCAGAGGTCTTTCGTGCCTGCAATGACTTGCAGCGAGCCGGTGTGTGCTTTGAGAAGGCGGGGGCCTACGAAGCGGCGGCCGAATGGTTTGCGCAAACGGGGGATGCGGCGAAGAACGCGTCACTGCTCGAGAAGGGCGGACACTTTTTTGCGGCGGGCAAGAAGCATTGCGAAGCGGGTCGCGAAGAAGAAGCG
>JADFDR010000040.1 GCA_018262735.1 Geobacter sp. | reverse complement strand
GTGAGAGTCGGGTGCGAAAACGGAAGTGGCCAAAGCCTCGAAGGCGAAAGTCGGAGAGAAGAAGGAGAAGAGCGTGGCGATGGAAAATCTCAAAAAAGTGTCACCGCATGGATTGCGACGCATTCCTGCGTCGATCTGGAATCTGTGCATGGGCGTTGCGCTGTTGAGCGGAATGGCTTTCGTGGCGATCGGCTGCACGAAACAGGAAACGCCGAACGCAAAACCCAAGGCCGCAGCCACGGCGCTCCCTGCGGATTTGCCCCAAGGTCTTTTGATCGCGATGTCGCGGTTCGACCGAGACGGAAAAGGCGAGTTGCAAACCCTCCCTGCACGGCTCGTGATTCTGACACGGAAAAGTGGCACATGGTCAAAACAGATCATCGACGATCCCGAGAGCAACGTTTTTCACAAAGCCATGTTTTACGATCCACCGTATGGGGAGCCCGGAATTCTGACCGTCGGTGCGGAAGGTGCAGCTCTTAAAATTTGGCGCAAAGCAAAAGCGGGCGAAGGGTTTGAGGCGGAAACGCTTTGGAAACCCAAGTTTGGCGGCAAGTTCGATCGCCTGCGCGATGTCGAAGTGGGCAATCTGTATGGCGGCGCAGGCGGAGATCTTGCGGTCGTGACGCACGATCAGGGCGTCATCGCGACTGTGCATCCAAAGTCGGATGGAAGTTACGAAGTACGCGAACTCGATCGTCGCACGCAAGACGGACCGTTCGTGCACGAAGTCGAAATCGGCGATCTCGATGGAGACGGCATGAGTGAAGTGTATGTGACGCCGAGTGCGCCCAACAAAATGGATGGCACGCCGCAACCCGGAAAAGTGTTGCGCTACGTGCCGGGGAAGAACGAGGGTGGCGTGGTCGTTGCGGATCTCGGCAATCGACACGCAAAGGAGATTCTGGTGCGAGATGTCGACGGAGATGGACGCGATGAACTTTATGTTTCCGTCGAAGATCCCGTCGAGATTTTGCGTTTCGAGGCGAATACGAAACCGACGGCTGGCGTGCGTATTGGTGAGCTCAACGATCGCTACTCGCGGTTTTTGACCTCGGGCGATTTTGCTGGCGACGGCAAGCCAATGCTGATCGCAGCCACCTACAAGCGCGGTCTTTGGCTGTTTCGACCCAACTTGACGAAGCAAGGCGAATGGCAGCGCGATGTGATCGATCGCGAATCGGGCGGCATTGAACATGCTGCGATTGCGCTCGATCTCGACGGAGACGGACGCGATGAGCTGTATGTCGCGAGCGATACTCACGCAGAATTGCGTCGCTACGTTTGGAGCGGCAATGCGTTCGTGCGCGAGGTGGTCGATCGTCGCGACTATTCGGCGATCGTCTGGAATCTGATGCCCGTGCCGCGCGAATTCGTCGACTAGGAAGCCTCTGATCAATCCCGTTTTTGAAAGACGAGGGATTTTTCTCCGACGGAAAACATCAGTCCTGATTCGCGAAAAACGGAATGGATCTGAGATTCCCTAGGAAGTCGCGGAGTCATTCGCGAGATGCATCGGTGGCTCTTTCCGTCGAAAAATTGCGCCGCGCTGTGCGCTCAGCCGGGTGGCCACTGCAACGGGCGCCCGCCGAGCAGATGCAAGTGCAGATGAAACACGGTCTGTCCCGCACCGGCGCCGTTGTTGGTGACGACGCGGTAATCCTGCAAACCCAGTTGATCGGCAATCTGCTTGGCAACCCAGAGCAGATGTCCGAGAAGGAATCGATCGTCGTCTTGCGCCTCCGCAAGATTTGCGATCGGTTTGCGCGGAATGATCAAAAGATGCGTCGGCGCTTGCGGGTGGATGTCCTGAAACACAATGGAGTGTTCGTCTTCGTAAAGGATTTCAGCGGGAATTTCCTTGCGCAGAATTTTCCCGAAAATTGTGTCTCCCATGAAAACTCCTTCGATCGATTGGTTTGCGCTTGTTTCGTGCGAGTCAGCTTGCGACCACGCTTGCGTGACGCGGCTCTTTGCAGTGGTCCGCAGCGTGTTTCCCGCAAGAGTGTTGCAGAGCCTGCCTGCACGACGCGACTTTTTGCAGTTCGTCCGTGTTCGAAATTCGCCAAAACATTGTGGCGGCTCAAGTTCTTTCGCAGACACCCCGAGCCATCATGCCGCGAAGCAAGTTGCGCCTTCGCGTGACGTGACATGCCACGAGCGCACCGCGAGGACGCGCGCCGCTCGCTTCCAATGTTTCCATGGGCCGCTTGCAGGGCACGCTTGTCAGACGAGGATGGAGCGGCTAAGACTCCGACCCTTTCGTGCCCTCTTTGGCGGGGCGCCCTTGCGGCCGGAGTTCGGATGCAGCGGGCAAAGATGCTGTTTGCGATGAAGGTTGCGAGAAGGATCTGCGCGTTCATGCGTGCGAGTGCGTGCTTGGAGCAGTGGTTTTTGAAATTGCGGGTCGAGCACTCGCAAAGAGGAAGAAAAGAGTGGGCAAAGCGCTTTTGATTACGGAAAAGCCGAGTGTGGCGCGCGATATCGCGGCGACGCTTGGAGGAATGGAAGACCACGACGGGTACTTCGAGGGCGACGACTATGTGATCACGTTCGCGGTGGGTCACCTCTTCGAGCTGATGTCTCCCGAAGAACTCGACGACGCCTACAAGCGCTGGACGCTCGATGCGCTGCCGATTATTCCAGAAACGTTCAAGCTCAAACCGAAAGCCGGCCAGCGCGACCGCATCGCCACGATCAAGAAGTTGATTTTCCGCAAGGATGTGGATCGCGTGATCAACGCCTGCGACGCCGGGCGCGAAGGTGAGCTGATTTTCCGCGAGATCGTCGATTCGTTCGAGACGACGCCTCCCATTTATCGTCTCTGGCTGCAGTCGATGACATCGAAAGCCATCTTGAAAGGTTTGCAGGAATTGCGTCCCGGCGTGGAGCTTGAGCCGCTGGCTGACGCAGCAAGGTGTCGCTCGTATTCCGATTGGATGATCGGCATGAATGCGACGCGCGCGATCACGAAACGCTTGAAGAGCCGCAAGGAAAAAACCGCTTGGTCGGCTGGTCGCGTGCAGACGCCGACGCTCGCGTTGCTCGTCGATCGCGAACTCGAAGTGTTGGCGCATGTGCCAAGACCGTATTGGCGAATCGAAGCCAAGTTTTCCTATGCGTCATATACATATGTCGGTGTATGGTTCGATCGAGAGCATGTTGCCAGCGACGAAGCAGCCGATCTGCGCGAAGACCGTATCTTCGAGCAAGCGAAGGCCGAGCGCACCGTCGCTGCCGTGCGTGGGCAGGCGGGTGCTGCCTCGGAGACGCGCAAGCCCTCCAAAGAAAGTGCGCCGCCGCTTTTTGATTTGACGAGCTTGCAGCGCGAGTGCAATCGACGCTTTGGCTGGTCGGCCCGGCGTGCTCTGAATGCCGCACAACGGTGTTACGAGGGGCACAAAGTGCTCACTTATCCGCGTACGAGTTCGCGTTGCCTGCCCGAGGATTATCGCAGTGTCGTGACCGATGTGATCGGCGTGCTCGCGCAAACCGAAGAATATGCCGAGGGTGCACGCGCCTTGCAGGGTGCGGGTTTGCAGAACGAAGAGCGGATTTTCAACAACGAAGGCATTACGGATCACTTCGCGGTGATTCCGACGGGAGTGCTTCCCGCAACGCCGCTTACGGGAGACGACAAACGTCTTTTCGATCTCGTCGTGCGTCGCTTTCTCGGTGCATTTTTTCCGCCTGCAGTTTGGGAGCGCGTTGAACGAACGACGGTTATTGCCGGGCAGTACTTCCGCACGCGTGCTCGTTCGTTGCAAGAGCCGGGCTGGCGTTTGGTGCTCGGTGTCGAAGAAGAGAGCGAACAATTGCCGGCGTTGATCGAGGGCGTCAAAGAAGCTTCTGATGTCGCGGTTCGCCTCGAGAATGCCGAGTCTCTTGCCGAGCAAACGAAGCCGCCCGCACGAATCAGCGAAGCACGGCTTTTGTCGCTGATGGAAAATGCGGGCCAGCAAATCGAGGACGAAAACGTCGCAGCCGCACTCCACGAGAAAGGGATTGGCACGCCGGCAACGCGCGCCGACATCATCGAAAATTTGATTTCGAAGGGATATGTGGTGCGTGCGGGAAAGTCGCTGCGTCCGTCGGTGAAGGGAATTCGATTGATCGATTCGCTGCGTCGTGTGCATATCGATCGCTTGGCTTCGCCGCAGTTGACGGGCGAACTTGAAATGCATCTTCTCGAAGTCGAACGCGGACAGCGCAGCGCGAAACAGTTCATGGAAGAAGTGGAAGACTATACACGCGCGATTGTAGAGCGTGCGAAAACCTTCGGCTACGACGAGTTGTATGGCCATGAGCCCGCACTCGGACCGTGCCCGGCTTGCAGTCGTCCGGTGCGCGAGTATGCATGGTTTTATCGTTGCGAAGAAAAGCCCGACGTATCGCCCGAGGAAGATTGCTCGATGCGATTCTGGAAAGACACGAGCGGGCGTTACTTGAATCGCGAAGTTGTGCAGATGCTCTTGCAAGACGGTCAGACGGCCGAGATCGATGGTTTTACGGCGCAAAACGGACGTACCTACAAAGGTGTTATCGAGATCGATCGCGATGAGTGGAAACTCGTCGTGCGTTCTACGGGCTCCGACGGAGAATCCGTGGTCGATGTGCCGGAATACGAAGTGAACGACGAGCCGCTCGGGGCTTGCCCGCTTTGCGCGGACGGCAAGCAGCAGATCGTCGAAACCGCCACGGAATACGTTTGCCAAACGAAGCTCGCAGAAATGGAGTTTGAAGCGAAGCTGCGCGCCGAAGCCGAAGCCGCGGGCAAGCGTTTCTCGCGCAAGAAGGCGGAAGTCGAATTCCCGAAGACCTGTGGTTTTGTTTTTCCGCGAACCGTTTGCAAGCGCGAGATTACGCGCGATGAAGCGCAGATCTATCTCCAAAATCGACGCACGGATTTGCTCACGGAATTTACGTCGCGCTTTGGGCGACCTTTTCAGGCCATCTTGGTGCTAAAGGAAACCGGTCGACATGGCTTTGAGTTTTTGCCGCGCGAGCGCAAGAGTTCCGAGGGTGAGGGGAACGAAAAAGAGGGTGCCGAGGGTTCAAGCGAATCGAGCGGCGCAGCCTCGACGCGTCGTGCCAAAGGAAAAGCGGTGACCAAGGCGTCAGCAAAGAAAGCGTCGAAGAAAAAGGCCGCCAAGAAGAAGTCCAAGTAGAAAAGGTGCGCAACAAGGCTTGGCAGGAGCCTGAACGGGCTGATAGTCTCGGAAACCGGTCAGGTGCGATTCGCAACCGACCGATTTCATGAGATCAAGGAATTGAGCAAACCGAAGTTGCAGAATCACAGAAGCAAGCTGGGTGGTTTGCAATAGAAGATTGGCTGCGGCTTTGGGCAGTTGAGTATTGGGTGAAGTCCGTTTGAAAATTTGAGCGTTGGAGAGGCGAGGCGGGCGAACGATGCAGGGTCCGCTCTCGTTTTCGAAATCGTTCTTGGGGGTCTACACAAAATCATGATCGACGCGAGGCGATTTCATGACGATCGATTGGATCGTGCGTGAAACGCAAGGCGAAGTTTTGGTTTTGGAGTAGTGCGTCGTTGTAGGAGGATGACATGCGTTTGATGGTGGCGTGTGGGCAGGGTGTTTCGCAGCGTGATGTCCGACGAGAGCAGAAGGGGCGACTCTGTGTGAGCGTGCAGCGTTTTGCGACGATGCTTTTGGCATCCGTCGCTTTTTTGTGTCCGCTGTCGAGCTCGGCTTTTACGTTTGCGGACGGGATGATTAATGTTCACGGCTACGGCGAAGTGCAGTTGCGAGGCCTGAGCAACGACTTCAAAGAAAGCCTTGATCTCGCGCAGTGGTACAACGTCCTCAATGTCGAAATCGAAATGGATATCTTGCCGGATGGTTACGGACCGATTTCGCGAGCCAAGGCATTTGTGCGCCTCGAAGGCAGGTACGATTGCGTGTATTCCCACGGCTGCGGCACGCTGCGCTCGGCGGATGTGTATGGCGATCGCGGCAAGGCGCTCCCGGAACATCGCTCGAATGGTCGACGCTCGGGTTGGGCGGGTGGCACCTACACCGGCGATGAGCGCGACTATCACGGTGTACACCCTCTCGATTCCCCGGCCAATCCATACCTACGCAATTCTGGATCAACCATTGCGCCGTTCAATCCTACGACGTACGAGCGGGGTCGTTCGGGCTCGAGTCGCCGTGCGAATCTTTGGCAAGTGCCGGGGATGGACATTGCGTTCAGCGGACGCGGCCCGGATGGCGAGTGGGGATCTTTCGATGATCCGGCTCCCTTTGTTCTTTCGCGTTACATGGATCACGAGTTCGCCATCATGGAAGTCCCGGGTGCAAATCACGGAACCGGCAACTGGCTCCAATTGGTTTCGCTCAACGAGCTCCACCCCATTGGAGCGCTCGCGAACAAGCCCAATCCGTTCATGCCGGCGGATTACAACCCGACGCTCTATGGCTCACGCGGTTGGGAGTACGACCTCACGACCTATCCTTATTTGCGACGCCCGCAGCCTGCGGGCGTTGTGCCGTCGGGTGGTCAGTACGGAATGCTCAACGGGTTTGGTGGCAACTTTGCATACTTCGGTCCGGGTGGTCCTGACCCTGCAACGCCTCCGTTCGATCCTCTGACGGGCTATCCGGGCTATACACATCCCGTTACCGGACAGCACCTTTGGTATAACCCCGCCGGCAATGACGTCATTGGTTACAACTTCCCCTACACGCCGGTGCCGCAGCTTCAGGCCGGAACGCGCGCGAATTGCCGTGATGCACGCGGCTTGTACATCCCCAACGCAGGATTGCGTCGCGTGTGCAATGACCTCGGTGATTATGACCAGAATTATTCCGCGAAGGATCTCCAGTGGAATCACGGAGCGAGCCAAGAAGACGAACAGGAACTCAAAGAAGCGTATCTCGACGTCGAGCTTTTCGATAGCCGCGCTTGGTTTCGCCTCGGAAAGCAAAACATCGTGTGGGGCAAGACGGAACTCTTCCGCACCACCGATCAGTTCAATCCGCAAGACTACGGTATTTCGGCGCTTGCCAGCCTTGAAGAGTCGCGCATTGCGCTCTGGGCTGGACGCTTCGTGTATTCCTTCTTCGATGTGGGACCGCTCGAGGACGTGCGCTTCGAGGCAGCAATCAACTTCGACGAGTTCGAGCCCGTCGACATTGGTCGCTGCGGCGAAGCCTTCACCGTCGATATGGCTTGTCTCAAGGCAACAGGACTCTGGGCACACGGATTTTCCGGGCTCGGTCTTGCGGGCGAAATTCGACCCGACGATCCCTGGGAGAGCACGAAGGGGCTCGAGGGCGGTGCGCGCATCGAGTTTCGTCACGGGCGATATAGCTTTGCGCTGATGGACTTCTACGGCTTCGACGACATTCCGCACGTCAAACGCATTTTTACGTATGAGCGCAACGTCGATCCGTACACAGGACGTCCGCGTGCGGGCAACAATCATCAACCCTGCGATCCGAACGGAGTGCGGCCCGGAGCATTGGGCCCCGACACGCGCGGGTGTCTCGAACCGACGGAGTGGTCGAGCGACGGCGTGGGCGGATACGTGAAAAACAACCGGGACGCCTTGCGCTATCACCACGCGAATCAGCAGCTCTTCGCGTTTTCCTGCGCTGTCAATTTGGGGAATGCCACCCTCGGACAGACGCCTGGCGGCACGCCGATTGCGCTCAAGAACATGGACAATCTGGTGCAGAGTTGCGGTCTGCGCATGAACGACTCAGGCGCTTGGGTTCAAGTAGGTATTTCCGCGTCGGCACCGATTAGTTTTTCGGCGCTCCTTGGTGGTGCGACAAGCAATCAGCAAGCAGTGACGCATATTGGAAATCTGGGTCCGATTACTTCGCCGGCGGCGCAAGGTTTGCAGACCAAGCTGGCTGGGCGCTACAAGATATTCGGAGTCGCCCCGAACAAATATGGCACACCGTGGGTTCCGCTGAATTCGAACGAGGGAGGCACTGGCGTTAAGAGCGTAGCCGGGCTCAACCCAGGAACGACGGTGAACGGCGGCACGACGGGTTTTGCAGGTCCAGGTGGCGGCACCTCGCAAGCCCAAGATCTCATCGATGTTTTGAGTCCCGAACAACAAGCGCTGCTTGGTTGCGGCAAGCTCTGGAGCGATCCGGAGCAGTTCGCTTTGACCGGATTTGGCGGGGCAGATTGTACGCGAAACGGCATCGACTTCATGAATGCGCACGCGCCTTCGCTGACACAATCCTGGTTCATCAATTACGACTTGCCGAAGAATGCCAATCGTCGCACTGACATGGGTTATCAACCGGGGACGACAGGTTTTTACGATCAGTATCCGCAGTATTCGGGGCTGGGTTGTTTGGCTTACGACTCGCAGCGTGGGCTTGTCGAGCAAGCGGGTTGCCGTCGGATGTTCCGCACTTCGGCCGATGCCGTGCACTGGGATTCGGTGCTCGATGCTGCGATTACGACTGCGGGCTGGAACCCGGCATCGGACAATCCGAGCCTCAACATCGTGAACACCGCGATGGCGCAATATCAGCTCGATATGCAAGCGAAGTATGGGAACTTCGAGTGGAACCCTGCGGTCGACGGTGCGCCGATCGTGGCTTTTGGTGCGCAGTCTGCGGGCGTGCGCGATTCGATGAACCAGGCGGATCTCGCTGCGGGAGTGAATGGACGCAATGGTTTGATCTTCGGGCGCTGTATGCTCCCGATCTTCATGAAGGACGATCGCTCGGGGAGCAACTGCTATGTGAGCGAAATGGCCGCTCTCTCCTCGAATTTGCTCTACACCATTGCGATGACGTCTCCGGATTTTCCGGGTCAATGGCGCAACGAGGATGGAACTCTTTACTTTGGTGCGACGGGAAACTTCGATTCGATGGATCCCAACTCGTGCAGCTTTGTGCGTCCGGATCTTTGCAAGGCCGTGCAAGATTTCATGCAGGCTACGGCCGTCAAGAAGAAGAGTCGCCGGATTGGTAGCAACGGAATGCGCGGCCGACGCGACTTTGTGTGGCACTCGGGTTCGCCGGTGGTACTCGAATACGAGAAGCGAAACGTGCTCGGATTCTCGATGGATTTTGCGGAAGACATGACCAAGACGAACTGGAGTGTCGAACTTACTTGGATGAACGGTGTGCCGCACACGGATAATGCGGAGTGGGATGGACTCACGAAGGCCGATCTCTACAACCTTACGGTTTCGGTCGATCGTCCGACGTTCATCAACTTCCTGAACGCGAATCGCACGTTCTTCTTCAACTCGCAGTGGTTCTTCCAGTACATCGATGGCTATCGCAAGAGTTTTACGACGAATGGTCCAGTCAATGTGCTTGCGACGTTTACCTTGCAAACGGGTTACTTTCAGGATCGCTTGACACCGACGATGACAGTCGTTTACGACTTCAAATCGGGATCGGGCGGTTTCTTGCCGGGGTTTCTCTATCGCTTCAACGACTCGTTCTCGGCGGAGTTTGGTCTGAACTACTTCTTCGACAACTGGGATGAGAAGGAAATGCCGCTTACCGTACTCGAACCCGAAGCCAATCGTGGCGGCCGCTACCGCAACTCGGTCTTCGTGCAGAACGGCTTGTCCGCGGTCGGAGACAAAGACGAAGTGTATCTGAAGATTCGCTACACTTTTTAGTGATCATTCGGCGTCGCGCATGAGTGTGTGATGTCGGGAGTGTGCATCGATTCGGGCCGGAGAGGATTCTCCGGCCCGAATGCTTTGACGAGTAGGCTTCCGCAGGACGTGTCGGCTTTTCCTGGATCGATCGGCTTTGCTCTGCCGCAACGTGCATCGACACGGAGGCGTGTCACGCACTTCGCATTGCCGCGATCGGCTTTGCTTGGCCCTGCTCTGCGAGGCAGACAAAAACCTCAATGGCCTTCGATGTCGAGGGCGCTGATCGAAGTCATGCGACGCAGGCGATCGGCATCGGGCGGCAGCGAGAGGATGTCGTAGGACTCGCGACGCCATCCTCCGCCGGTTCCGACGGTGATGAAGGAGGCTCCGACAGGATCGAAGGCGAGCGCCGAGCTACCGTTTGGCCACTGCGGATAGTTTGCGTTGTCGCCGCTGTAGCGATGTACCAAGACACCGATGTCGATCAAGAGACCGTTCTTGCGTTGCGTGATGTAGTAGAGCGGCTGCAAAGTTTGGTAGTCGATGTACAGCGTGAGAAAATCAAAGGCTTCACCGTCGCGCTTCGACGCACCACGGATGACGACGGCGTAGCGTACATCCCAACGATCGCTTGCGTAGGACAGGCCGTAGGGCCCGAAGTTGAGATCGGGATTTTGCGGATAACCGACGCGTGCGCTGTTGATCGGCGCGAGGACTTCTTGTTCGCCGACATAATTCCATGTATAGGCGTTCGGACGAATCGAGAGACCGATGAAACCGCGCCGCAAGTTTTCGCTTGCAGCGATGGATTTCCCGGCGGTGGGCGCGATGGTTCCGCCGGCATCGCCGTACCCGTTCCCGAAGCCTCCGTAACGAATGCCGCCGCCGCCGGAATCGCCGCTGGCGTGGTACGTCGGCATGAAAAGGCCATCGACCCATGCGGTTGCGGCGCGACGCGATTTTCGCATCGTGGGGACATACACAAAAATGTCGTCCGGGTCACCGGCGCTGGTTTGAGATTTGAGATTGCGAATTTGTCGCCACGCGAGGTGCCGCGCATCGAAGGGCTCATCGAAGCGCCCACCCGCGACCCAGAGTTTGCGCCCAATGTCGGGTTCTTTGTATTCGCTCTCGCGAAGATCGGAACGCTGTGCGAGGAAGATCTGGAAAAATTCACCCAAAAAGGTGAGCGGCGATTGGTCGCGACGTGACACATCGGTGAGTCGAAATTTTCCCGAGAAACCTGCGCCGCGGTAGCGCGTTTCAAAGTTCCAGGCCCAGCGCAGAGCTGCATCCGGCGCTTTGGGGTCGATCGTTTCCGACGGAAACGGCGTTCCCGCGCGATAATTTTTGAGGTTGCCGTCGGAGTCGAGTGCGGCTTCCTTTCGATGAGCTTCGGTGGCACGCGTGAAAAAATCCGGAAGGACGTAGCGACGATGGCAGGGGCCAACGAGCATCTGCATGCCTTCATAGAAGAAAGCTTCGCGTTGATTCCAGATTTCTTTCGGAAAGAGCGCACGAAGAAAGAGTACGTCTGTTGCGGAGAGCTGCATTCCTTCTTTGACGAGCAAAGCGCCTGCGTCGGCCGGTGCGCCCGATTGCGATGGCGGTGTCACCGTCGGACAACGATTCTCGGGCGGCAGCTCGGCGTGCACGGTCGAGGCGAGTACGCTGGAGCCTACGAGGAGCGCAGCAACAAATTTGTGTAGGGATCCCTTGCTGCGCTCGCGAAGGCTGCGTGTTGCTTGCGAAGAAAAACGCTGGAGAGAAAGTTTTCGCATCGTGATCGACGTTTGCTCGACCTGAATTCGCATAAGAGTCCTCGTCGACGAAACGCGTGTTATACGAGTTCGATTGATTCTTCGATGAGCATTACGGGAATGCCGGAATCGATGCGGTACAGCACACGTCCGTCTTTTCGTACGAGGCCGGCAGCGACTTCGGAGGAGACGACTTCGCCGCCACGAGTACGCACGTTGCCCGCGCGAATCCGGGCATTGAGTTCTTGCAAAAGTTTTTCCGAGACGAGATCGACCGGCTGTTTGGTTTCCGGGCAAACAAGGATTTGCAAAAGTTTTTCTTGAATGTTCGTCGACATCGTCGTGCTTCCACGCCTTGCGCCTTAGAATGGCGCTTTCTTTGGGTTTGCGTTGTATTTCCAGGGGCGCGCCGAAAGCTAGGCGCGTTTTGGATGAGGCGCCATGCCAAACGCTGCAAACATCACTCGATTGTGCACGAGGCTTGTGCGAAAAACTCGTGCGCAAACAAAGAGGTTGGATGTTCTCGGATGAGAGAAAAAGGGAAAGCAATGAGCACGCAGCAAAACGAGCGCGTACGCGTCGACAAACCTTGGGGTTATGAACTGCTTTGGGCGCTTACGGATCGGTACGTAGCCAAGATGATTGCGATTCATGCAGGCAAGCGTTTGAGCTTGCAGTATCACCAAACAAAGGACGAATCGATTTACGTGATCGAAGGTCATTTGCGCCTGCACTTGGCGAATGCCGACGGTGTACTCGAGGTTCATGAGTTGAATCCGGGTGATAGCTGGCGGATTGATGTCGGGCGCGTTCATCGTTTCGAAGCTACGAGCGAAGTGAAGCTCATCGAGGTCTCGACGCCCGAGATCGATGACGTAGTGCGTATCGAAGATGATTTCGGACGCGCCGACGCAGAATGAGTGCACGCAGTGCATGTGCCACGACGGCGCATCCAAATTAAAATGGGACAAAAAAAGTCTTCTAAACCGCGACAGAATTTCCCAAAGAACCTGCATTTCACTTCTTGACTCACTGGGGTCGAAGCTGTAAAAAGCGGCCCACTGCGAAGCCGTGCAGTGGGTGGTTGGGGATCTTTAAATCTGAACAAGCAAGGTTCTTTCTGGAGGGAGCGGCGCATTAGGCCGATCAGACCGATGGTTCGCTTTTTGTCTTTCGTCGCAGCATTGTCAATCTTTCTGCTCGTTGCTTTGGTGGTGACTCTTCCAACAAGCCGCGCGGCGGCGGGCAATGAGGGCGCGCATCAAAAATCTGCAGGCACGAGTGCTGCGCCCGATGGTTCCAGCGTCAAGAGTGTCTGCGAAGCGCAGCGCTTGAAGCGCGATCTTGCGGCGCGTGGCATCGACCCCAAGACCGCAAACATTCCGGCCGAGTATGATCGTCAGTGGCCGTCGGTGAGTGCTTGCGATTCCCATGACGCTGCGCTCGATGCGACGACACCTGGCCCTCTCCAGCCGATTCCGTTCTCTCACAAACACCATGCGGGCGCGCGCGATGCCGGCGGTTTTGGGATCGATTGTCAGTATTGCCACTCGAACACGGGTCGCTCGCAAGCGGCCGGTGTTCCGCCGGTGGAAGCCTGTATGGGTTGCCACAAGAGTTTCCCGGCGGAGTACGACGAGCTCGAAGGCGTTCGCACGCTGCGCTCGAAGTGGCAGACCTACGCAGATGCAAATGGTGCGGTCGTCGAAGACCCGGTTGCGAACTGGACTCCGGGTGGACGCTGGACGGATCGTCCGGTCGCCGAGCGGAAAACTATCGAGTGGATTCAAGTGCATCGTTTGCCGGAGCATGTGCAGTTCCGACATAACCGCCACGTTGCGGCGGGCAAGGCTTGTCAGGATTGCCACGGGCAAGTTCAAGAAATGGACAAGGTGTATCTCGTGCCGGATCGGCGTTTCATCAATGGAATGCCGGCGGCGAAATTGCAAATGGGTTGGTGTGTCGACTGTCATCGCACGAGCAAAGCGGTGACCGATTGCGCCACCTGTCATTACTAGGATTGCGAAATGGCCGAGATCGATCGACGCGAGTTTCTTAAAATCATCGGAGTGAGTGCGGGCGCTGCTGCGGTAGTGGGCTGCACGGAGCCGGTTGAGAAACTGATTCCTTATGTGATTCAACCTGAAGAAATTACGCCGGGCATCCCGGTGTTTTACGCCTCGAGCTGTC
>JADFDR010000003.1 GCA_018262735.1 Geobacter sp. | reverse complement strand
GCTCACGGCATTCGAAACACGATCCTCCTTCGAGGCGTGTGAACCGTTTGCTGCGGCGTTAGCGCGAGCCAATCATCGTGTCATGAGAAATTGCGGAGAGACGAGCGTCAGCGTGCCCCAATGTCAGGCATACGTACGCTCCAGGGGAATCCGCGAAGAAGCATCTTCTTCTCGACGGACGGAGGAAAATTTCTCATTGGATTGTTCCGACTCATGATTCGTAAAATTGAGCTCGCACAAAATTGTTTTTTACTTACGCGGAATCGCCTGCATCGTGCTGAAAAGCGGAGTGAGGGTCTCCATTAAAATTTCGTTCGTTTCGAACGCCCCTTGTTTTCCCTTACTTACTTTTCAGTTTTTCGAATTCCCTCATGCGCTTTTTGCGCCGAGCACCCCATGATTGAGATTGGAATTCGATGCCCGCGAGTCCTGCCAATGGTTCTTGTTTTCTAAATTCTTGCGTCTTGCAATAAGGCCTTTTGGGAGCGGAAAGGCAGAACCGCAAAAGTTTTAAACACCCTGCGAAATTTTTGATCCTTTCCTTAATCGCAGAGTTTGGCTGCAAGCCTATCGGATTTGTTGTGGAATTGGTTGACTTCTTGCAGATAAAAATTCAGAAGAATTCGGAAAAAAGATGGAGCACCACCCGTTGCTTGCGCGAGAAACTTGATCCGCACGCCTGAATTCGAATAGGATCGTGTCACGGTCGCGATGGTTCACTCGAATGTACTCGTTCTGAATCGGTCCTATCTGCCGGTGCACCTGACATCGGTCAAGAGAGCTTTTGTCTTGTTGTATCGCGGAGTTGCCAAGGCACTCGGAGAAGATTTCCAAACCTTCAATTTTTATGAGTTGCGTGTGTCGCCAGACGAGATCCAAAGTCTGGAAGGGGAAGTCATCGGCACGATGCAGGGGATGATCCGTGTGCCGCGGGTCATCGTACTGGATCACTACGATCATGTTCCGAAGCGCTATGTCCGTTTCAGCCGACAGAACGTGTTGGTGCGAGATGGATTTACCTGCCAGTACTGTGGGGTGAGGCTTCCCAAATCGGAACTTAATCTCGATCACGTCGTGCCGCGTGCATTGGGTGGAAAAACGACGTGGGAGAACATCGTTGCGAGTTGTTTCGAGTGCAATCGCAACAAGGGCAGCCGCACGCTTGCTCAAGCACGCATCTCTCTTTTGCGAAGACCAGTTCGCCCGCGCTGGACACACTGGGCGCATTCTTTTCCGGGAAAAGTGCGCTACAAGGAATGGCAACCCTTCCTTCATGTCGTTGAACAGCGCAAAATGAGCGACGTAAATTTTGAATCGTCTCGTGCATAATGCCGCGCGCGCAAGCGCAGCCACGAATCAAGCCCGAAACCAAAGCAGAAAAGAAGCAGAGAGGAAAGTACGTTGGATCACGACGAGCAAGGAAGTTTGCCGTTTTGCTCGACGGAGAAGACTCCGCGAATCATCGCCGTGGGCGGAGGAAAAGGCGGTGTCGGGAAAACGTTCTTCGTCGTGAATCTCGCCGTGGCGCTCGCGCGACTTGGGCACGAAGTGATTGTGGTCGATGCGGATCTCGATGGCGCGAATTTACATACAGTTCTTGGTGTAGGGAATCCCTCGACGAGTCTTGCGGATTTCATTGCGTATCGTGAGAAAGATCTTGCGAAATTGGTTTTGGATACGGCGATTCCGCGTTTGCATCTCATTGCCGCGACGCATGCGAACTTGGCTTCGGCGCAGCCCGGTCATTTTCAACGTGTGCGTTTTTTGAAAGATCTGCGCAAGCTTCGCGCGGATGTGATTTTGCTCGATCTCGGAGCGGGTATGCAGCCGGCGCTGATGGATTATTTTTTGGCTGCCGACGACGGCGTGATCGTGATGACGCCCGAGCCAACTTCCATCGAGAATGCCTACGGATTTTTGCGTGCGGCCTTTTATCGTTGCATTCGTTCGGCTGTGAGCAGTGAAACCATACGCACTTTGGTGACGGATGCCATGGATCAACGCAACGATCTTGGCATTCGCAGCCCCTATGATTTGTTGCGCGAAATCGTCGCAAAAGAACCGCAAGAGGCCGAAAAAATCGAAGAAGCACAGCGCGCGTTTCGACCGAGGCTCGTTGTGAATCATGTGCTTTCGGCGGAGGAAGTTCGCCTTGGTTTCGCGGTGCGCAGCGCATGTCAAAAATATTTTGGGATCGACGCCGAGTATCTTGGCTATGTCAACGAAGATACTGCCGTACGCAAAGCTGTGACGGCAGGACGTCCTTTCGTGGAAGCCTTTCCTCGCTCGGATGCAGCGGTTTGCATCGGTCGTATGGCACGCAAGATCGCTGCCGTTCTCGTCGAGCACGCCGCACTCGCGCCGTCTTTGCCCAAAGTGCAGGTTGCGGAGAATTATGAAAGCGCTGACTGAACAAACGCATTACGAAGTCCTCGAAATTTCACGGCAAGCGACTCCGGCCGAGGTTGAACGTGCGTATCGCCTTGCCAAGGTCGCCTACGCCGAAGGATCGGTTGCGATGTATTCGCTCTTCGACGAAAAGGAGTTGAAAGAGCAGCGTACGCAGATCGAGCGCGCCTACAACGTTTTGTCGGATGCAGCAGTGCGTGCGGAATACGATCAGACTCTGCCGGCAGACGCGGAACTCGCGACTTTGCCACCGCGAACTTTCGGGCTTCGTCCGTCGGCGCTCGTTTCTTCGCTCTCGACCGCGGAGGCCAGTTCTCAGCTCGACGAGTTGGTGCATTTTGACGATGCGGAAGAATCGGTTTGGGATGGACCGCGTTTGCGTCGCAATCGTATTGGTCGCGGCATCGAGATTGAAGACGTGGCGGTGCTTACCAAGGTGAGTTCTACGATGTTGCAATTTCTCGAAGCCGATCGTTTCGATGCCTTACCTGCAACAGTGTACCTACGCGGTTTCGTCGACGCTTACGCACGTTGTATTGGACTCGATCCGAAGCAGGTCGTACCGAGTTATATGCAGCGTTGCGAGAGGGCGCGTCAGAGCGCCATTCCACGTAAAATTGGATGACGCACTTCGGTGTTGCCTCCTCCCGCAGGCTCACCTTTGTTTATGGAACCTCTAGTCCATTCCATTTTTCGAGTATTTTCGCGAACCAGGTTTGATGTTTTCCGTCGGTGAAAAATCAAGTTGCATTTCGAAAGCGAATGAATCCGAGGAACCTCATGCAACATTTGATTACGCAAAACGAAGAAGGTCAGCGTCTGGATGCCGTATGTGCATCGTTTTTGCAGGCGCCGCGTGCACAGGTGCAGCGTTGGATCGAAAGCGGGCAAGTTTTGTTGAACGGTGAGCGTGCGCGCGTGAGCAAGCGCGTGTGTTCCGGAGATATTGTACAAGTGGAGCGTGTCGCAGAAGAACCTTCGACTGTGAAAGCCGAAGCGACTCCGTTGCAAGTCTTATATGAAGATGAGGATTTAATCGTTCTCGACAAGCCGGCGGGAATCGTGGTGCATCCTGCACCGGGTCATGCGCAGGGTACGCTCGTGAACGCGCTTTTGCATCATTGTGGAGAAAGCCTATCCGCTGTCGGTGGCGGGCAACGGCCCGGGATCGTGCATCGCCTTGATCGAGGTACATCCGGCGTACTTGTCGTGGCAAAAAGCGACGATGTACACCAATTTTTGTCAGAGCAATTTCGCTTGCATTCGATCGATCGCATGTACTGGGCACTCGTGCGTGGTGTACCCAAAGAAGATACGGGCGAAGTCGATCGACCGATCGGACGACATCTCCGTGATCGCAAAAAAATGTCGGTGCGCACGCGTGCAGGCCGTGCAGCGCACACGCGCTGGAAGGTGAAGCGACGTTTTCCGCAAAGTGGAATTACGTTGCTCGAGGTGTATCCGCAAACGGGTCGTACGCATCAAATTCGCGTGCATCTTGCATCGGCAGGCTTGCCGCTCGTCGGAGATACGGTGTATGGCCGTACCAATGCGAAACGAGCACTGCTCGCACGGCCCGCATTGCACGCCAAAGTGCTGGGTTTCGTGCATCCACGTACAGGCGAGCGAAAAAGGTTTGAAGCTTCTGTTCCCCAAGATTTTCAAACGTTGCTCGATACGTTGAATGGAGCAGAGCAGCCGTGAAAGGTTTTTTGACACATGATCTTTTGACGGAAGTCCATGTTTTGCATGGCTTTGGGACGATTGCCGCGAAGGAAGTGTCCGGGTTGTTACGCCCTCGGCAAGTGCACGGAACGCGCGTCGCCATCATCGACCGAGCTGCACAAAATGCGGGAGAAGCGGACGCGATCCTTTCAACACTTCCTGGTGTTTGTATTGGTATTGTGACAGCAGATTGTGTTCCTGTGTTGTTTGCAGATGTGTCGGGGAAAGTGGTGGCTGCGGCGCATGCGGGATGGCGTGGACTTGCCGCCGGTGTGATGGAGCAAACCCTGCATGCATTTTCGGATCTTGGAGTGGACGCAAACAAGTTGCGTGCGGTGATCGGTCCACACATTGGTCCGTGTTGCTACGAGGTCGATACACCGGTGCTCGATGCGATGCGGAAGCGGTTTCCGGATTGGCAAGCTGCTGTGCATATGCGTGATGCATCTCGTTCCGAGCATGTGCAGCTTGATTTGGGACTTCTTGCAGTGCAAGAACTCTCGCGTTTTGGACTTGATCGGCAATGCATCGGTCGAATTTCCGACGCATGCACGGCGTGCAATCCGACACGATTTTATTCCTATCGTCGCGATGGTGCAGGCACAGGACGTCTTGTGCATTTCATCGCAGCTGCGAACGAGACTTGACACGATGCTCGACTCCGCATAGGTTAGGACTCGTGCCGGTTTGATTTTCTCGGGCACGACTCCCATCGCGAATTTGCTCCTTCGTCGGTCATCGTGATCCGTAAGGCATTGAGCGCGCTGCAGGAGAAAAAGTTTTTCCGAGGAATTTGTTCGTAGCCGGTCCCGGCGTATTCGAGATTTTATTTCGCGCAGCATTTTTAAGGTCAATGAAAAGGACCGTTGGTCCGAGCAAAAAGGGTATTCCCGACTTACTCATCCCCGTATTTCGTTCTGTAGCGAATCGAACGCGCGGCACGGCCAATCTCTGCCGATTCAATTTTTGAAAAATCTTTTTCATGTGTAATGACACAAAGTCCAAATGTAGGAAGTGAGGAAAAATTTGAGCCCCAGAAGAGGAAGCGACTCGAACGACAACTCGATGAATCGAGGCAATCGTCGCAATGGCGGGCGTCGCCGTAGTGGTGGTGGACGCGGTGGCAATATGGGCCGCCAGGATCGTGGGCCGGAGATGTATGACATTTCCGACGAAGAAATCGATACCGAAGAGGAATCCGATCCGAGCAAGCGCGTGTATGTCCGCGATCTCAAAAACAAGTCGATGGAAGAACTGACGGAACTCGCCGAGCGCTTCAACATTGAAGGCGCAACGGGGATGCGCAAGCAAGATTTGATTTTCAATGTGCTCAAAGCCAAGAGCGAAGGTGACGAACGTGTTTATGCCGACGGCGTGCTCGAATGTTTGCCGGATGGATTTGGATTCTTGCGCGCGCCGGATCAAAATTATTTGCCCGGCCCCGATGATGTTTATGTTTCTCCGTCGCAGATTCGACGTTTTGGTTTACGTACGGGTGACACCGTTCAGGGACAGATTCGTTCTCCGAAAGAAGGCGAGCGTTATTTTGCGTTGTTGAAAGTCGGTTCAATCAATTTTGAGTCACCGCTTGCAAGCCGACGTAAAATTTTCTTCGACAATCTCACGCCGCTCTATCCGCAGGAAAAGTTTAACCTGGCTTACAAGGGTGCGGGACTCACGACGCGGATCATCGACTTGGTGGCGCCGATCGGCAAAGGCCAGCGTGCGCTGATTCCGTCGCCGCCGAAGGCCGGCAAGACCATGCTCTTGAAAGACATTGCGAATGCGATCAGCACTGCGCATCCGGAAGTGTTCTTGATCGTGTTGTTGATCGACGAGCGACCCGAAGAAGTGACGGATATGCTGCGCACCGTGAAGGCGGAAGTGATTTCGTCGACGTTCGATGAGCCGGCCGCCCGACACGTTCAAGTGGCGGAGATGGTGATCGAAAAAGCGAAGCGGCTCGTCGAGCACAAGCGCGATGTCGTGATCTTGCTCGACTCGATCACGCGACTTGCGCGCGCCTACAACACGGTGGTGCCGCACTCAGGAAAAATTCTTTCGGGCGGCGTCGATTCGAACGCACTCCACAAACCGAAGCGCTTCTTTGGTGCCGCGCGAAACGTGGAAGAGGGCGGCAGCCTTACGATCGTGGGTACGGCGCTGATTGATACCGGATCGCGAATGGACGAAGTGATCTTCGAAGAGTTCAAAGGTACGGGCAATTCGGAAATCGTGCTCGACCGCAAGCTTGCCGAGCGCCGTACTTATCCGGCGATCGACATCAGCAAATCGGCGACGCGCCGAGAAGATCTGCTTCTTGGTGAAAATACGCTCAGCCGCATGTACATCCTGCGCAAGGTGCTTGCGCCGCTCAACCCGGTCGACTCCATGGAATTTTTGCTCGAGAAGATCAAGGCTACAGAAAACAACGAAGACTTTTTGAAGTCGATGAACTCTTAACCGTTTGCTCCGCCGTCCGGATTTCGAGCTTGTCGAACCGGAGCGAGTAGGCTATTAGAAGGCCCCAATTATGAAGCCTGAAATTCATCCTCAATATCAAACCGTGCAGGTTCACTGTGCATGCGGTCAGCAGTGGGAGACTCGTTCCACACTGCCGGAAATTCGCGTCGAAATTTGTTCCTCTTGCCATCCGTTTTTCACCGGCAAACAAAAGCTGATTGATACGGCCGGTAAGGTGGAGAAGTTCAAGCGCCGCTACACGAAGAAGTAAGCGCGGCGACCTCTGCCTCGACGTTCTCTTCCTGCCTCGAGATTTTCCGACTCTGGACCTGCGCCGGAGTGAGATGACCGATGTCGATTCTGCTCGAACGCCTTGCCGAAATTGAAGCGCGTGCGCGCGCGCTCGAAGAGCAACTTGCCGATCCTTCGCTTGCCGGTGGTTCGGCAGACTTTGCGAAAATTGGGAGAAATCTCGCCGAATTGCGCCCAATTCTCGATGCGACGCAGCGGTATCGGGTTTTGATTCACGAACTCGAGGGCGCGAAAGCCATGCTTGGCGAATCGGATGCCGAGCTTCGTGAGCTCGCCAAGGCCGAGATGCAGCGTCTTACGACCGAGTGCGAAGCGCTCGAAGTGCAAATCGAACTGCTCCTGATTCCCAAAGATCCGACGGACGCGCGCGATGTCATTCTTGAAATTCGCGCCGGTGCGGGCGGTGAAGAAGCAGCGCTTTTCGCGGGCGAACTTTTGCGCATGTACACGCGCTACGCCGAACGCAAAGGTTGGCGCACAGAGCTTCTCTCTTTGAGCGACGCCGACGCCGGCGGGACCAAAGAAGCGATTCTTTCGATCAAAGGCAGCGGCGTGTTTGGTCAGATGAAGTACGAGCGTGGTGTGCACCGCGTACAGCGCGTTCCCGCGACCGAGGCGCAGGGGCGCATCCATACTTCGACGGTGACGGTGGCGGTTTTGCCGGAAGCCGAAGAAGTGGATATTGAAATCAAGCCCGAAGACCTACGCATTGATGTGTTTCGCGCCTCGGGGCCAGGCGGGCAGAGCGTCAATACCACAGATTCGGCCGTGCGGATCAAACATCTACCGACGGGCGTCGAAGTGCAGTGCCAAGACGAAAAATCACAGCACAAGAACAAGGCCAAGGCGCTGCGCGTCTTGCGCTCACGCCTTCTCGAAGCCGAACAGGCACGCGCCGATGCAGAGCGTGCGAGTGAGCGGCGCTCACAAGTGGGGACCGGCGATCGCAGCGAGCGAAT
Organism: Geobacter sp.; assembly: GCA_018262735.1. Taxonomy (GTDB): domain Bacteria; phylum Myxococcota_A; class UBA9160; order UBA9160; family JADFDR01; genus JADFDR01. The sequence goes on along the minus strand of JADFDR010000003.1, from coordinate 31,044 downwards.
TCGCACCTACAACTTTCCACAATCTCGTGTCACGGATCACCGCGCTGGCGTTACGTTGCATTCACTTGAAAATTGCATGGCCGGAGATCTCGACGAACTTTTGGGCGGAGTTGCGAGCCATTTCGCAGCCGAGGCACGCAAGAAGGCAAATCTGTGAGCGATTCCGAGAAACCATCGGATCCTCCGTCGGACGAGCAACCCAAAACGCTGCGATCTACTCCAACGAGAACGTGGGACCATTCTTCCACACGACACGAGCCGACCTCCCGACTCAATAAAGTGTCAAGTCAATCTTCTCGATCGGATTCCGGTTCGCAGCCTAGTTCGAAAAACTGGACGGTGCTCGAGCTTTTGCGCTGGACGACGCAGTATTTTCAAGACTGTGGAATCGAAAGTCCGCGTCTCGACGCAGAGTGTCTTTTGGCATACGCACTTCAGTGTGATCGTCTTCGTGTGTATCTTGATTTCGAAAAACCGGTGATGGAAGCCGAGCGCGCACGATTTCGCGAACTCGTGCAGCGGCGCGCGCGCGAACGCGTGCCGGTTTCCTTGCTCATGGGGCAAAAAGAATTTTGGTCGCTTTCGTTGCGCGTCACGCCGGCGGTGCTCACGCCACGGCCCGATACGGAAACACTCGTGATGGAGGCGCTCGATTTTTTGCGCGATCGCGATCGACCGTATCGCGTGCTCGATCTTGGCACGGGGAGCGGCGCGGTTGCACTCGCGATTGCAAGCGAGCGACCCCGTGTCCAGATTACAGCGACGGATATCTCGCTTGCCGCACTCGAAGTTGCACGTACCAATGCGCAAACACTTGGCTTGAGCGAGCGCATGCGTTTCCTCGAAAGCGATTGGTTCTCGGCGCTCTCGGGCGAGGTTTTTGATTTGATTGTTTCCAATCCACCGTATTTGGCGGAAAGCGAAGCGGCGACTCTCGCACCGGAGCTTGCACATGAGCCGCGCAAAGCTCTCTTTGCGGGTACGACGGGATTCGAGGCGTTGCAAAAAATTGCAGTCGAGGCTCCGAAATACTTGGTGGCGGGAGGTGAAATTGCGCTCGAGTTTGCGCCCGAACAGGCTCGAAGCATGCAAGAGTTTTTGCAGGAAACTGGTTTTGTGAATGTAAGAATTTTGAAAGACTTAGCGGGGCGCGCTCGAGTTGTGGCAGCACGGAATCCGGAGTCGGTGTAGGCTAGATGCGCTTCCCGAAGGGGATTTGACGAGAAGCGCTGCGATTACCTCGAAAACGAAAATCACCTCATTCGGAAAGTAGTGAAACATGGATCGTATCGTTGTCCGCGGAGGTCGCCGCTTGACCGGCGAAGTGACTCTTTCCGGGTCGAAAAACTCGACGCTTGCGTTGATGGCGGCGGCGCTTCTCACCGACGATGAAGTCGTGCTGCGCAATGTTCCGCGCGTGCGCGACGTCGATGGTTTGCTTGCGATTTTCGAGGCACTCGGTGCGAAGGCCGGTTGGGATCCTCAAGATTCGCACGCGGTTCGAATTAACGCTTCGACGGTTTGCCGTTATGAAGCGCCGTATGATCTCGTGCGCAAAATGCGTGCCTCGTTCATGGTGCTTGGTCCGCTCGTAACACGCTTTGGCCAAGCGCGCGTGTCGGAGCCCGGCGGTTGTGCCATCGGCGTGCGCCCTATCGATCAGCATCTGAAAGGGATTGAAGCACTTGGAGGAAAAACGCATCTCGATCACGGCTACGTGGAAGTGAGCGGTGCTCCGCTCGTCGGTGTCAATTTTTCGTTCGATATTACGACGGTGAATGGGACGCAGAACGTGATGATGGCGGCGACGCTTGCAAAGGGCGAGACCGTGCTCGAAAACGCGGCGCGTGAACCCGAAGTGGTCGAGTTGGTCGAGGTCTTGCGCAAGATGGGCGCGGACATTGAAGGGGAAGGTACGGCGCGGATCGTGATTCGTGGAGTCGAACGTCTGCACGGCGTCGAGCATTGTGTTGCAGGTGATCGTATCGAAGCGGGAACACTTCTTTGTGCTGCTGCAGTGACTCACGGAGATGTTTGGATCCACGGTGCTTCCGCCGAAACCATGGGGGCAACGCTCGAAAAATTGCGCGAGATCGGAGTTGAGATCACCGTGCAAGGCGATTCGATTCGCGCGCGTGTGCCGAATGGTTTGCACGGAACGCATGTGACGACAGCGCCGTATCCGGGATTTGCAACGGACATGCAGGCGCAAATCATGGCGCTTTTGCTTGTCGCCGAAGGTTCGAGCGTGGTGACAGAAAAAGTTTTTGAGAATCGTTTCATGCATGTGCCCGAGTTGCAGCGGCTCGGAGCCGACATCACGCTCGACGGTCGTTCGGCGCATTTGCGCGGTGGTGCGAAGTTGATGGGTGCGCCGGTGATGGCGACCGATTTACGTGCATCGGCGGGACTTTTGGTGGCAGCCCTTGCTGCTGAGGGTGAGACGACGGTGCATCGCGTGTATCACATCGATCGCGGCTATGAACGCATCGAAGAAAAGTTGAAGAGTTTGGGGGCGGACATCCGCCGGGAGGGATAACGATGGCGAGTCGAGCGGGATCGAAAGAGCTGTTGTCCGTCTTAAAAACCGACGATCCGAAGTTTGAAAGCGCGTTCAAGAAACTCGTGGCACGTCGCTTCACGGACGACGACACCGTCGAGAAAACGGTACGCAAGATCATCGAACGCGTGCGCGAGCACGGAGATTCGGAGTTGATCGCACTCACCGAAAAGTATGATGGTGTAACACTTAAAAGTTTCGAAGTAACCAAAAATGAGTGGGATGAGGCGGTGGCTTCCGTCGATCCGGCCAATCGCGCAGCCATCGGCAAGGCGGCCATGCGTGTGCGTGACTTTCACCGAAAACGCATTCCGTCGAGCTGGGAGATGCGGGAAGAAGGCGGTGCGTTCATGGGGCAGCGATTGCGCCCACTTGAGCGCGTCGGCATCTATGTGCCTGGCGGAAAGGCTTCCTATCCGTCGAGCGTGATCATGAATGCAGTGCCTGCCTCGGTGGTCGAAGTCCCCGAAATCGTCATGGTGACGCCACCCGATCGCGACGGACGCATTCGACCGGAAGTTTTGATGGCAGCTCGCGTGGCCGGCGTGCATCGCGTGTTCAAGGTGGGTGGCGCACAAGCTATTGCGGCGCTTGCCCACGGCACACAGACCGTACCGCGCGTCGATAAGATCGTTGGTCCCGGAAATGTGTATGTTGCAACGGCGAAGCGTTTGGTTTTCGGTGAGGTGGGCATCGACCTTGAAGCGGGGCCGAGTGAAATTTTGATTCTTGCCGACAAGTCGGCAACGCCCGCTTGGGTTGCTGCGGATTTGCTTTCACAAGCCGAACACGATGAAATGGCAAGCTCGATTTTGGTGACGCATGTCAAAGCACTTGCAGCGCGCGTGCAAGAGCAGCTCGAAAAGCAGCTCGCTTGCCTCAAGCGTGCGAAAATTGCACGCGAGTCGCTGACCCAGCATGGTGCAGTGATCTTGACCAAGAATCTCGAAGAGTCGATTGCAATATCGAATCGTTATGCGCCCGAGCATTTGGTGCTTGCGATCGAGGATGCAGATTTGATTTCGAAGAAAATCACCAACGCGGGAGCACTCTTCCTAGGGCACTATACACCCGAAGCGGTCGGTGATTATTTGGCGGGACCAAGTCATGTGCTACCGACGGGCGGGACGGCGCGTTTCTTTTCGCCGCTGGGCGTCGAAGATTTCTTGAAACGGATGAGTATCATACGTTTTGAACCGTCGAAGTTGCGTGAGCTGGGTACGGATGTGATTCGTCTTGCCGAGCTGGAAGGACTGGCTGGGCATGGCGTGGCCGTCGAGTTGCGTTTGCAAAAAATTCGGCGTGCGCGACGCGAACGAGATGCCGCGCGCGATGCCGACTCGGAAGAGGAGATGTAAATAGGATGCAACAACAAACACGGAAAAGTGTAATCGAGCGCAAGACGCGTGAAACCGAAATTCGACTCGAACTCGATCTTGATGGCTCCGGAAAGTACGATGTCGAAACCGGAATTGGTTTTTTCAATCACATGTTGGAGTCGTTCGCCAAACACGCACTCCTCGATTTGACGTTGCGTGCAAAAGGTGATTTGAAAGTGGACGATCACCATGCCGTGGAGGATGTCGGAATTTGTCTTGGTCAAGCCATTCGCCAAGCGCTTGGCACCGCCGAAGGCATACGCCGTTTCGGTTTTTTTGTCGTTCCGATGGGTGAAGCGAAAGCCGAGTCTGTCGTCGATGTTTCGAATCGACCCTTTTTTGTGTATAACGTCGAAGTCACAAATTTGCGTGCGGGAGACTTCGATATTTCACTCGTGGAAGAATTCTTTGGTGCGCTTGCGCAAAGCGCAGGTCTCGATCTGCACATCGAACTTCGCTACGGAAAAAATCCACACCATGTAGCGGAAGCGATCTTCAAAGCGACAGCGCGCGCACTCAAGATGGCGCTCGAGAAAGATCCGCGTGTGCACGGTGTTCCGTCGGTAAAAGGCACTCTTTGAGCAAGAAAGTTCGGGCGAGATTCCATGAATCGTAAGCTTCACATCGCCTTGGTCGATTATGGCGCAGGGAACCTTCGCAGCGTTGCGAAGGCGTTGTTGCGCTCGGGGATGGAAACCGAAGTTACGAGCGATCCGGAGACGCTGCGTGCGGCGGATGCGATCGTATTGCCTGGCGTCGGTGCCTTTGCCGATGCGGTGAAGAGTTTGCGTGCACGTCACTTCGACGAGGCGTTGTGCGAAGCGATCCGGATTGGCAAACCGTATCTTGGTTTTTGTCTCGGTTTGCAAATGCTTTTCGAAGAGAGCGATGAGCACGGGCGAAGTCGTGGGCTTGGAATTTTTAAGGGCCGCGTCGAACGCTTTCCGTCTTTTGGCGCGTCGGGTGCGCCTTTGCGTGTGCCGCATATTGGTTGGAACGAAGTCTGTTTCGATGGTGCGCACCCGCTACTTGCGAAAATGCCGCAGCGCGATTTTTTTTATTTCGTGCATTCGTATCGCGCGATGCCTATGGATGCGCGTCTTGTCGTCGGTCGCACGGATTACGACGGCGAATTTACGTCGGCCGTGGCACACGAAAATGTGTTTGCCGTGCAGTTTCATCCTGAGAAAAGTCAACTTGCAGGCAAGCGCGTGCTTGATGCGTTTGCAGGGTGGATTCAAAAATGTTGAAACGTATCGTGCGTGGACTCGGTGTTCTGGGAATGGCGTTTTTCGCAACGGCTTGCTTGCATCCTTTTGCGCATTTGCAAACGACTCCCGCCTGGCACTCGACTTCGTCGACATTGAATCGTGTTGCTGTGCTGCCCTTTTCGGAAGGTCGTGCGGTTGCACACGACCAGGACACGGGGGCGCGGGTCACGCGTTACATGGCGGAAGCACTTGCAGCACGGGGCATTTCGATCATTGCGGGAAGCGACGTAGAGCTGGCCTTGGGTGAGGATGTTGTCGCAGAGTCGCCCGCCGTGCTCGGGAATCGTTTGGCACAGCGCTGGGGTGTCGACAGCATCCTGCTCGGTGAAGTGCAACACTACGAAGCGTTGCAAGGAAGTGCGGTGGGTGCTCAGAAAGCGGCACGAGTCGGTTTTCGAGTGACACTTTATCGTGTGCAGGACGGTGCAAAGCTGCTCGACGCTGTTTTCGATGAGCGCCAAGTCGCAGTGTCGGAGAATCTTCTGGTTTCGACGCGTTATCCGAGTATGGGTAGTCGTTGGCTTTCGGCGGAAGAGCTTGCGCGCTGGGGAAGCAAAGAAGTGGCCAAAGCTCTCGTGAAACTTCGCAAAGGACGGGCAAAGTGAGTGCGTTCGAGCTGATCCCGGCGATTGATCTTCTTGAAGGCAAGTGCGTGCGGCTTTCGCAAGGACGCTATGACGCTGCGACGGTGTATGCCGCAGATCCCGCGCAAGCAGCCCAAAATTTTTTGAAGCATGCGATCCGCCGTCTGCACGTCGTCGATCTCGACGGGGCGAAGAGCGGTGCCCCGAAAAATCAAAGTGCGATTCGTGCCATCGTCGCGGTAGCAGGTGCAGTACCGGTGCAATTCGGTGGCGGCATTCGCACGCTGGCCGTCGTCGAAGAAATGCTCGAGCTTGGCGTGCAACGCGTGATTCTTGGGACGATTGCGCTGACAGATCCCGAACTCGTTTGCCAAGCCGCCAAGCGGTTTGCAGGCAGGATCGCAGTGGGACTCGACGCTCGGGATGGACGCGTTGCCGTCGAAGGTTGGCTTGAAACGAGCGATGTACTCGCAGTCGATCTTGCCAAGCGTTTCGAAGATGTCGGAGTTGCGGCTCTGATTTATACCGATATTTCACGTGACGGAATGCTGAGCGGACCGAACTTGGATGCAACCGTGAAGATCGCGCAAGCGGTGCAAATCCCCGTGATTGCGTCGGGCGGTGTCGGCTCGGAAGCCGACATTCAAAACGCGGCGGCGTTGCATGCGAAAGGCATTGCAGGCGTGATCGTCGGTCGCGCGCTCTACACAGGCGCCGTCGATCTCGAGCGTGCACTCGAAGGCATTTCATGTTGTTAAAGCGAATCATTCCTTGTCTTGATGTCGATCGCGGTCGGGTCGTCAAAGGCGTGCAGTATATCGATCACGTTGACGCGGGAGATCCCGTCGAAGTGGCTCGAATGTACGACGAGCAAGGCGCGGACGAAGTTACTTTTCTCGACATTACGGCGAGTCATGAAGAGCGCCGCACGATTTTCGATGTCGTCACGCGTACGGCGGAGACGGTGTTTATGCCGCTCACCGTCGGTGGAGGTGTGCGCACCCTGCAAGACATTCGTGATCTCTTGAATGCCGGTGCGGACAAAGTTTCGATCATGACCGCTGCGGTGAACAATCCGGATCTCGTCGGTGAAGCTGCAGCGAAGATTGGCAGTGCGAATCTCGTGCTCGCGATCGATGCACGTCGTGTCGCGGGCACTGCCGCGTCGGGCACGCCGCGCTGGGAAGTTTGCACGCACGGCGGACGTCGTGCGACGGGGATTGATGCCGTCGAGTGGGCGCGTCGTATGGCGCAAGCTGGTGCAGGTGAAATTTTGCTCACAAGCATGGACGGGGACGGGACAAAGGCGGGCTACGATCTCGAACTCGTGCGCACGATCTCCGACGCTGTGACGATTCCGGTGATTGCATCGGGCGGTGCGGGCAGCGCGGAAGACATGGCCGCTGCTCTCGACGACGGACCTCACGGTGGCCATGCGCAGGCTGCACTTGCCGCGTCGATTTTTCACTTCAAAGAGACAACGGTGCCGAAGGTCAAACGTCGCCTCCTCGAGCTGGGCATTCCAGTCCGTCCGCCGGAGTGCAAGTCGTCCTGCTCGTGAAGCGAGCGGACCAAATTGGTGATCGCATCCCGTTTTGATTTTGGATTTGGGCTTCCAAGACGTTCCTGGTTCGGAGGTCAATGCGAGTTGATCGTCGAAGATCGCTTCGCTAGCATGCGGCTCCCGCGGTGCAGGGCCGCCGGAAAAATCGCTTTCCAAGCCGAGTCGATTTGCAAGAGTTGGTTGAACTTCGGTTTGCTTTTTGTGCCGTTCAAGCAAGGAGTGTTCGAGGATGTCCGTCATCAAACTGAAAGACAATGAGTCTTTTGAATCGGCGATGCGCCGTTTTAAGAAGCAAGTCGAAAAGACGGGTGTTCTTTCCGATCTCCGTCGGCGTGAGTTCTACGACAAGCCGAGTGTGCGTCGCAAGAAGAAAGAGATTGCGGCTCGCAAGCGCGCGCTCAAGAAGATTAAGCGACAAGTGCAATAAGCACGGAGGCTTGGCCGGATGTGAGCCGAATTTCCGACGAGACGATTCAGCTAGTTCGGGATCGCGTGGATATTGTCGAGTTCATTGGGCGATACATCACTCTTCGCCAAGCCGGGCGCAATTTCAAAGGGCTCTGCCCGTTCCATAACGAAAAAACTCCGTCGTTCAACGTCAACGTCGATCGCCAAATTTTTCATTGCTTTGGCTGCGGCGAGGGCGGCAATGCCATCACATTTTTGATGCGCCACGACAACTTGAGTTTTCCCGAAGCAGTACGCCAACTCGCCGAGGAGCAAGGAATCTCGATTGCCGACACCGCGAACACCGACGTTGGTGTCACGGAGCCCGTGCTCAAGCTCAATCAGCTAGCACAAGACACCTACTTCAAAATTTTGCGATCGCCTCAGGGGAGTGTAGCCCGCGATTATCTTGCCCAACGCGGAATCCCGAACGAGATGATCGACACCTTTGGACTTGGTTTTGCGCCGGATAGTTGGGATACGCTCGCGAAGGTTATCGAGCGCGCAAAATACTCGTCTGCCGACGGAGAGAGAGCAGGGCTCCTTGCGCGAAGCGAGAAGGGTCGAGTGTATGATCGACTGCGTGAGCGGATCACGTTTCCGATTCGGGATGTGCGCGGTCGTGTGATTGGCTTTGGGGGTCGCACCCTCGGTAAGTCCGACGGTGCAAAATATGTAAATTCTCCCGAAACACCTATTTACCGAAAGCGAGAAGCGTTCTACGGTTTTCCCCATGCGCTTGAAGCGATTCGCCGGGGGGAAAGAGTCGTTCTCGTTGAAGGTTACTTCGATTTGATTGCGATGCATTGCGCGGGAATCGCAGAAACTTTGGCGACGTGTGGAACGGCTTTGACAGCGGAGCATGCGCAAGATCTACGCCGGCGGGCGAAGGAGATCGTCTTGGTTTTCGACGGAGACGAGGCCGGGCAACGTGCGATGCACAAGGGGCTCGAAGTGTTGCTTCCACAGGGTTTGCGTGTTCGCGCAGTGTTTCTTCCGGATGCTCTTGATCCCGATGATTTTCGGAAAACCCACGGTGACGCAAAATTGCGTCAATTGATTGAGGAAGCGCCGATGGCGCTTGATCTCGTGACACGTCGCGCGCTTGCCAAGGGTTGCGCTACGCCGTGGCAAAAGGCGGACGTCGCCAAGCAAATCACCGCACTCATCGCGTTGATTCCAAACTCGATCGAATGTGATGAATTTACGCGTCGCTTGGCGCTGCAGCTCGATTTGAAACAAGAACTTCTTCGCGGTGAAGTGCTGGAACTTCGCGGTGCGGCGGACGATGCACCGTCGGCAGCACCGAAACCTTTGCGCAAAACGGTGTCTGGCGTAGAGCGCTACGCCAAGGAACTTGCGACTTATCTCGTGGCAGCTCCTGCCGAAGCGCGGCAGCTCGAGTCTGTCGATCTTGATGCTCTGCTCGAGGAAGGGCCTTGGAAGTCGATTGTGCGCGCAATCGAATGTTGGCAAATGGAAGGTGAGGGGAGTTTGCTCGATATTGCCGAGCGACTCGAAGATCCTGCCAAAATGTTTTACCTCGAAATCGTTGCTCATCCCTCGCCGCCGCTTACACCTCAAAAAATTTCCGTCGCAGTGCGCGATGTCATCGAACGCCTTCAGGAACGCCGGGTGAAACAAGAACAGCGCGCAGAAACCCGAAAGTTTCTCGAAGATCCAAGTCACAATGCGGTGTTGCTCCTGGAAAACAAGCAGAAACAGCTCGAAGAGAAAAAGCGCACGTTGAATCAAAAGAAAGAGCAGAAATAGTTCGAGAAACGTGCGTTCCGAGATTTGGCAGGACGCTCTCGCCATTGGGGTGGTGAGGCGGAGAACGATTGAATCACGATTGTGTCATGAAGGGGGAAGCGCATGGCAACTGTCAATCCGTCGGCAAGTTCGAAGGGGCTCACACGGCAGACCGCTGGAGCGAGAAAAAATACGAAAATCGAGAAGGGCAAAACACCGAAAGGCTCGAATGCGTTGTTCGAGGGTGCGGTCATTGCGAGTTTGGCCGAAGTGCAAGAACTCGTCGTTCTCGGACTGCGCAAAGGTGGGCTCACTTACGACGAAATCAATGAAGGGCTTCCCAAGCAGATCGTGCAAGCGGGCACGATTGAAGCCGTTTTTGAATTCTTGGCGGCAAAGGGCGTGAATGTCGTCGATGAACGTCGTGTCCCGCGTAAGCTGCCGTCGCGCAAGCGTCGTCCGTCGGCAGAGTCTCGCGAAGGAGGCGACCATTATACGAACGATCCTGTTCGTGTGTATCTCCGCGAAATGGGCCAAGTGGCTCTGCTTACGCGCAACGGCGAAGTCGAGATTGCGCAGCGCATCGAAGTCGGGCAAGAGCGGCAGAATCGTCTGATCCTGGGAACGCCCTTCGGCATACGCGATTTGTTACGCACTTTTGAGTCGTATCGAAATGGGCAGATCGAATTGCGTGAATTGGTGACGGGGCTTGACGAGGAAGAGCCCGTGCTTGATCTCGAGGAGCGGCGTGCGCAGTTTGAAGCCGTGATTGAGCAGATCAAGGCGATCGAAGGAGACGTGGCGCGGCGATTGAGTGCAGCGGCCAATTCGCGTACCAGTGCACAAACGCGGGCGCGACTGCAGCAAGAGATCGAGGAGCGGTACACGGAAACGCTGTCGTTGTTGAGGGAAGTTCGCTTCAAGAATGTTCAGATCCAGCGCATGACGGATCGACTCGAGACGATCGACAAGGAAATTCGACGTATCGAACGTAGCATCCGCAAAGTGCTCGAGAATTACGTAGTGGCGGAAAGGCGTGCATTTCAAAAAATGGCGCTTTTGGCGACACGGCGCAGCAAGCCCGGCAAAGATGCTTTGTTGAAGCTGGGTGGCGATGCGGCGCGAATTGCACGCACCGTGGAGGAGCTAAAAGGATTCGAACGAGCGCTCGATAAGATCGAGTCCGATACACGAATGAATGTCGATGAAATTCGCACGACACTTTCGGAATACAAAGAGGCGTCGCGCATTACGCATCAAGCGAAGTGCGAATTGATCGAAGCAAATTTGCGACTCGTGGTGTCGATTGCGAAGAAATACACCAGCCGCGGTTTGCAATTCCTCGATTTGATTCAGGAAGGCAATATCGGCTTGATGAAGGCAGTCGAAAAATTTGAGTGGCGGCGTGGTTACAAATTTTCGACGTATGCGACGTGGTGGATTCGTCAGGCGATTACGCGCGCGATTGCGGATCAAGCGCGTACGATCCGGATTCCGGTACACATGATTGAAACGATCAACAAACTTGCGCGAGCCAGTCGTCAACTCGTGCAAGTGTTTGGCCGCGAACCGACGCCCGAGGAGTTGACGGAGAAGCTTGAGCTACCGCTCGAGAAAGTGCAGATGGTGCTCAAGATCGCAAAAGAGCCGATTAGTCTCGAATCGCCGGTGGGCGAAGACGAGGACAGCAATCTCGGGGATTTCATCGAAGACAAGAATGTGACGAATCCGCAGGATAGTGTTCTTGAAGAAAATCTGGCCGACCAAACGCGCAGAGTGCTTGCGACGCTCGGTCCACGCGAAGAGCGCGTGCTCAAGATGCGCTTTGGAATTGGCGAGCGCTCGAACCATACACTCGAAGAGGTCGGGCAGGATTTCGATGTGACACGCGAGCGGATTCGACAGATCGAGGCCAAGGCGCTGCGCAAGCTTCGCCACCCGAGCCGCAGTCGCTTGCTCAAGGCGTTTATCGAGAATTAAAGTACGGTCGTTGGAAACAAAGCGGCTCGCTTCGGAGGTCTTTCGAGGCGAGCCGCTTTGCGTTGACTCCGCTCGCATGGATGAGGGAGGTTCTGATTGCTTTCGCTTGATGAATGCGGGTTGATTTTTCACCGACGGAAAACATCAGATTTGGTTTGCGAAAAGGCTCGAAAAACGGAATGGATTCGAAATTTCTGAGATGCAACACATTCCAAATTTCGAATTGTGAAAGCGCAGCGTACCGAAGAGTCACATCGCTGTGTCAAAATGGAATGCCGAGCGTCGCGTGATTACTCGAGATCTGTTGGTGTTACTTTTTTGAGCCACGCTGCATAGTCGCTGGTGTAGCCTACTTCGGTTTGGCGTTTTTTGACGCGATCCAAAATTGTGTCGATTGTGGTCTGTGCGATCCCCGGGCTCTTGGCAATATGTTCGGCGAGTTCGCGCGCGGGTGCCGTCACGGCCGCTTTGGCTTCCGCCGGCAGAGATTTTCCGTCGTCGATCCCGAGATATTTTTCGATGAGGAATTGACTGACTTCGACGCTGTGCTTGCGCGAGGCCACGATATTGCCTTTGCCCGTCACGACATTGCCCGCGCCAAACACCGTCGGAAATTCCTTGAGTCTTCCCAATTCGAAATCCGAAAAATCGAAGAGATCGCCGCGCATCGGAATGCCCGGGATCGGATCCGGTACGCTACCGATCGAACTCACGACGTACGGTGTGCGTACGGCGAAGGTTTCAGCCGTGGCGGAGAGTTTGCCGTTCTCAAACTTGTTGCGGCGGAATACGAGTCCGACCATTTGGCCGTTTTCTTCGAGCACCGCTTCGGGCGCCGCAAGTGGTTCAATGCGAAAGCAAAATTTTTCGACGGCCTTTTCGACCATCCGCTTGCGACCGGTTTCGACTTTCACGATTTGCTCGGGGGTTGCATTGTCCGGCGCACCCATCACCGGCATGTCTTCGATACGTCGTCGGTAAAAAAGTGTGCATCCTCGCAACCCCAGACCTTTCCAGGAGAGACCTGCTGCTGCGAGTGCTTTTGGAATGCCCTGATGTTCAAGTTCCGGAATCGAAATTTCGATTCCTTTTCCCGCGAGCGCGCGGCGTGCGAATTCAAGCGTGTGGATTTTTGCGACGTCGATCGATGCGAGACCGCCTCCGATGACGATGGCACCGTCTTGCAATTCGTAACGCGTTCCTGTGTAGGATTTTTCGTTGTAGTGATTGAACCAATAGACGAAGGGGTTTTGATAGAGGAGGGTTTTGTTTTCGTATTTTTCGATGCCCGGCAGCTCAAGCTTGCGATCGGCCCAAGCGCCACACGCGAGCACGACCGCGCTAAACCCCCAGCCACGGACGAGATCGATGAAATCGAGATCCGTTCCGACTTTTGTGTTGGGTACGAAATGCACACGATCGCGAGCCAGTTTTTCACGAATCGTTTCGTACTCTTTCCGTCGCTGATTGTCGTGCCAACGCGGCAGTCCATCTTCGATTTTTCCGTACGGTCGAGGATTCTTTTCGAAGATGACGACGTGTACGCCGCGATCGGCGAGTTGCTTGGCAACCTCAGCACCGGCTGTCGCACCGCCGATGATGGCTACGATGTGTTTTCGATTTTCGTCGGACATGTCGAGCATATTGACAAGTTTCGTAACTCGGGGCAATTGCGCGTTTTGACTCGCGAAGACGCAGAAAGGCAAAGTGCGGTGTTCGAAATTTCACAAACTGCAAAGCGGAAATGGCTTCGATCGTGATCGCGCCATGCGCGTTTCATCGCATTGCAAGTAACTCTTTTTTGCAGCGTTCGAGCGTACGGTCTCCAAAAAATTTTGCGCACTCCTGCTTCATGCGTGTGACGTGGTAAGCTAGCGGCGGTTGGGCCCTTAGCTCAGTCGGTCAGAGCATCCGGCTCATAACCGGACAGTCCCAGGTTCAATCCCTGGAGGGCCCACCAACTTGCATCTTTTGTGTTTCATGAATTTTTGATGAGGGAGCGTTTCGCGCTTCTTGTTCTTTTCCGGCGCATCTCTCTTCCTGTCGTTGCCGGCATTTCTTTCCTGGCTTGTACACATTTTTTGCAGTGGAATTTTGCAGAAGGCGTGTAGGTCTCATCGGAAATTTCGCTCCCATCTTGCCCCGAAGACGATTGTTTTCCTTTGGTTTTTTTCAAGTTGTAGGTTGAACACCACATCTGTAAGCGATTGAAAATAAAGACGTTCTCGTCATAAAAATGCAGACCCGCCGTTGACCGAAAGTGCTGCAATGATACTTTCGAAACCCGAGTTTTGAGTCTGGGGAGCCGCGCAATCTCAACAAGATGAGTGAAAAGGAAAAGGGCTTGAAGCCGTACCGGCGGACAGCTCTTGCAAGGACGTTTTGCATTGGGTTCGAAGGGCAAATCAAACCCAAGGTCGCTACCGCAAAACGGTCGCCTTTGAGCTGCGCGGCAAGGAATGAAAAGTCGCACGGACTTTTCGGAGTCGATCGAAGACAGGAGGCGGGAGGGGCATGCGCCGTACAGGGAATTCCGAGTTACGCAATAAAATTTTGGAAGAGGCGATTGGAATCGTATACCGAGAGGGGCCGGGACGCGTGACGATGCGTTCGCTTGCCGAGAATCTTGGTTATTCCTCGGCGACAATTTATCTGCACTTCGAGAACAAGGAAGAGTTGATCAAAGAAATTGCTTTGCATGGCTTTGATCGTCTTTCGAAGGAAATGGAAAGTATCGTCGGAATCGCAGATCTTGATGTTGCGTTGAAAGAGGCCGGTCGGCGCTATATCCGTTTTGGTTTGGATCATCCCGAGTTGTATCGCCTGATGTTTCAGGAAAATACATTGTCGACACTCTCGACACGATACAGTGTTGAAGCATTGCAAAGTGCGTTTCGGGTTTGGATGCTTGTGCGCTCGCTTTATGTACGGGGGATTGAGTCGGGCGTGTTTCGGCCAAGCGATCCGGATCGTGAGACAGCGCTCAGTTGGGCCGCCGTGCATGGTTATGTGCAACTCGTGACGGGGGAGCGGCTTTCCATGGATCGCGTGGCGTGGGTCGCCGAAATTGCGGAGGCCATTCTCGACGATCGCGTCCGCTCCGTCCGTCCCGAACTTCTTTCCGCACCTTTTTCGCTTTCACGACAAGAAAAGTAGGCGTGGTTGTTCTCGCAAGAGTTCAATGAATTCAATGCTTTACGTTGATCTTCCCTCGAAGTCGCTTAGCCCTTGGCGGACGCAGGCTTCTGCTATGCTGAGCCCACGCGACGCCGGCCCGGCGTTTTTATTTTCGGCACAAGGATCAACGCAAGCAAATGAAAGACAAGGATCGATACTGGGATTGCCTTGACCAGGCGATGGAGGCATCGCACGGCGGTCGTACCGACGAAGCACTGGCTTGGCTCAATGAAGCGTTGAAAGCGCAGCCCGACGGTGCAGAGGCGCATAACGGGCGTGGCGAAATCCTTTGGGACGCGGGTCATGTGGAGGAAGCTCTACACGAATTTGATTTGGCGGCCTCTGCCGATCCGAAGTTCATCACTGCACATTTGAATCGTGCAGAGCTTTTGGTCGAAGAGTTTGGAGAGCATGAGCAAGCGCTGCTTCGCTGCGATGCACTGCTCGAGGGCTCGCCCGATTTGCCGCAGCTCGATCGGATGCTCGAAGCCGAAGTTTACTACCTCAAGTCGAAAGCCTTCTTCTATCTTGATAACTTGCCCGGTGCGCTTTTTTTGGTGCGTCGCGCATTGCGTGCGGCGGGCGACGTCGGAATTTATCGTGCGTTCGAGGGTCAGATTCTTTTCGAAACGAGTCAGCTCGAAGCCGCGAAGCAGTGTCTGGAACGAGCGATTGCACTTGAACCCGATTCAGGTCATGCCTTGTATCACCTTGGGTTGGTGCTTGAACGGATGAATCTTGAGCAAGCCGCAGAAGATGCGTTTGTTCGCGCAGATGCACTCGACCCGGATCATTATCCTCGTCCTCTGACGCTCGACTTGCCGCGTTTTCGCGAAATCGTGAGTAGCTCGCTTGGCAACTTGCCACGTTCGATTCGCGAATTTTTGGGAGAGGTCGAAGTCGACGTGCAGGATTTCCCAGCGCAAGAATTGATCGATCGCGAAAAAGTGTCGCCGCAGTTGCTTGGGATTTACGAAGGGCCGCCTCCCGAAGCTGAAGAGCCGCGTTCGAAGCCCGGATTTCTTTTTGGACGAAAGATCTCGCGTGGCAGTGGACGTCTGACGCTGTTCAAGAAGAATCTCGAAAAAGTCTGTCGAAACGAGACGGAGCTTGCAGCGCAGATTCAGCTCACGATCAAACACGAAGTCGGGCATTTTCTTGGTCTCGACGCCGAGGATCTGGAACGTCTCGGACTCGTTTGATTCGCAAGGTTCCCTCCGAGCGTGAAGTCGCGTGCGGCGCAGGAGAGAAGCACGCTTTGCGCGCGTATCGTGACACTTCTTCGAGGTTTTTCCTACAAATTGGCCGATCGTTTTGAGAGAGAATCCCTTTCAATGCGTTTGGCCTCTTGGCTTTTGAGTAGAACCGATTTTGCGTTTTGATTTGAGGAGCTTCTGATCCATCTCGCTTTGTCCATGCGAGTTGGTTTTTCACCGACGGGAAACATCAGTCATGGTTTGTGAAAAACTCGAAAAATGGAATTGATCAGAAGCTCCTTCAGTTTTGGATTTGGGTGAACCGATGCACGTGAGTCGACACAAATTTGCGTTTGTCGAGGCTTTGCGTCAAATCGTGGCGAGAGATTGTCTGTTGCTCGAGCCCGAACAGCTTTTGCCCTATGAGTGCGATGCGCTTGCTGTTCACGCAGGCATGCCGAGTGCTGTGGTGCTTCCCGAAAATTGCGAACAAGTGGTTTCCATCGTGAAACTATGTGGCGCCTGGGGCGTTCCCTTCGTTCCGCGAGGAGCTGGCACAGGACTTTCTGGCGGTGCGCTTCCCGCCGACGGTGCAGTGATCCTCGAGTGCTCGAGGATGAATCGAATCCTGGATGTAAATGTGGAGGATCGATACGCCGTGATCGAACCCGGCGTCATCAATGCTGATTTGTCGAAGGCCGTCGCTTCGCATGGATTGTTCTTTGCGCCTGATCCGTCGAGTCAGCTCGCATGCAGCATCGGAGGCAACATCGCTGAAAATTCGGGAGGTCCACACACTTTTAAGTATGGCGCGACGACCGAGCACGTACTCGCACTCGAAGTAGTTTTGCCCGATGGCACACTGCGTCGGTTCGGTTCTCCGTCGGGGTTTGCGAGTGGATTTGATCTTGCGGGTTTGCTGACGGGGAGCGAGGGAACGCTTGGCGTCATCACGCAGGCGGTCGTGCGTTTCACCGAGCGGCCGGAACAAGTCGAAACTTTGCTTGTGGTCTTTGAGGAGTTGGTCACGGCGTGCGATGCCGTGACGCGGATCCTTCGATCCGGCATTGTGCCCTCTGCCCTGGAAATCATGGATCAACGCACGATTTGCGCAATTGAAGCAAGCGTTTATTCGGGCGGACTTCCGACGGACGCCGGCGCCGTGCTCTTGGTCGAACTCGATGGCCCGGCGCCGAGTCTGGCACGTCATGTTCAACGCATTCAAGTGTTGATGCAGGCAAGCGGTGCCCGAAATGTTTCCGTGGCGCGTGATGCTCAAGAGCGACTGGGATTTTGGCGCGCCCGAAAAAGCGCGTTTGGCGCCATGGGCCGCATTGCGCCGGATGTTTATGTGCACGATGCCGTGGTGCCGCGTACGAAATTGCCAGAGGTATTGAAGAAAGTTTGCGAGATTGGCGACCGCTATCGTCTGACACTTTCCAATGTATTTCATGCAGGTGACGGGAATTTGCATCCGAACATTTCTTTCGATCGGCGTAATGCCGACGAATTGCAGCGTGTGCTCGCCGCAGGAGAGGAAATTTTACGTTACTGCGTAGCGGTCGGGGGAAGTATCAGTGGCGAGCATGGCATTGGGCATGAGAAGCGCGAGTTTTTGCGGCTTCTTTTTTCGGATCGAGATCTTGCGACGATGGAAGCTGTGCGTGCAGTGTTCGATCCTGCAAAGCTTTGCAATCCATCGAAGGTTCTGCCGTCAACACGATCTTGTGTCGAGTCGAATCCGCATTTGCGATAGGCAGATGCGTTAGGCAGGAAGATGCGCGCGACAAGAGGATGCGCACCGTTCCTTGGCGGAGAGTGTTCGCGAAAGTACGTAGTACAAAGCGGGGAAGCAATGCAACACGAAGCGCAATTCGAGATTTCCTTTTTGAGTCGGCTCGAGAACTGTCTTGCGAGTTTGTCACCGTCGATCGAGATGATGTCTGCTTCACCTTTTGTCGAGGGTATGGCGCCGAAATGGGTTTTGTATCCCGAAGACGAGAGTGCGCTTTGCGAGGCGATGTCTGTGCTTCACGCAAATCGAATTCCGTCGCTCGTTGCAGGGAATGCAACGCGTCTTACGCAAGGAAATTTGTTGCGGGGCGATGCGGTGCTGCTTTCGACGACACGCCTTGCGCAGTTGCACGTTTTTGAACCCGAAGAGGGTGTTGTGCAAGCTGGTGCGGGAATGCGCGTGGCGGAACTGCAAGAAATTGTGCAGCGCGAAGGATGGGAGCTTCCGCTTGAAGCTGCATCGACGCAAAGTAGTGTCGGAGGAACTCTGGCGTTAGCATGGAGTGGAGCAAGCTGGTTACGATCGGGATTTCCGAAGCATTGCGTTCTCGGTCTCGATTTGGTTTTGGCCGATGGTGGCGCAGTGCGTTGCGGTGGGCGCGTTGTAAAAAATGTCACGGGTTACGATCTCAACAAACTCTACGTTGGATCTTGCGGTTCTCTTGGCGTGATGACACGTAGCTGGTTGCGATTGCGACCGAAAGCCGAAGCCGCGATTTCTTTTCTCGTTGCGGCGGAAGACGGGCTGGAGTCGCTCGCTCTGGCGCTGGCACGTCGACCGACGGTGGCTTCGGTCATGGGAATGGATCGCGCACTGGTCGCGCGATTTTCTCCCGAACTCGCAACTGCCGATGCCGTACTCGGTGTTGGGTTTGCGGGAGACGTTGAAAATATCGAGGCGGATACAAGTTGGCTGCGAGGAATGGCTTCGATCCAGGAAATGGATGCGACGGCGGCGGGAAGAATGCGTAGCGCTCGCTCGACGGGCTGCGCAGCGGATCGGGTACGAGTTCGTTTCGCAGCTTCCAACTCAAAATTGTGTTCTTTGCGAAAGGCGTTGCATGCACTTGATGCGGAAGTTTTGATTTGTCCCGGCGTGGGTGCGACCCTGCTCTGGGCCTGGATCCCGATTCCGATGCATGCAGCGAGTGCTGCACAGACGATGCGCATGCTATGGCAAAAATGTTGCGATCTTGCGCAACAAACTTCGGCTGCGGTTTTTTTGGAAGAAGTTCCGGCAGCGAACGCTGTGGTTTGCAAACGCGAGATCGATGTTTACGGAGATAAAATCCCAAATCTTGATCTCATGCACGAATTGAAGCGCAAATTGGATCCCCATCTTTTGCTCAATCCGGGACGCGGTATGGGGAAGCTGTGATGCGAGCGGGCGGAAACTCTTGCGACGGTTTTGCGTGTCATGGAAGCGATCCTGCGCGAATGAAAAAAATTTCGCAGTTAACACTTGATTGTGTTCACTGCGGCCTTTGCCTGCCAACGTGTCCAACTTATCGAGAAACGGGAAATGAAATCGCATCGCCACGCGGACGCATTTACTTGATGCGCGGCGTCGTGGAGAATCGCATTGAATTTTCCGAGCTTGTTTTGGAGGCGATGGATCTTTGTTTGGGCTGTCGTGCTTGCGAAACGGCATGTCCGTCGGGAGTGCGCTTTGAAGATCTGCTTGAGACGATGCGCGCGGAAGCAAGAGGGCGTGGCCTTCATCAGGGCATTGCAAAGAGAATCGAAATTTTTGTGTTGCAGAAGATCGTTCCGAATCGTCGTCGCTTGCGTTTTGTCGTGAATGTTTTGCACGGACTGCAACGCTTTCGCGTTCTTGCTGCGTTGCGTCTGTTGCTTCCGTCGCGTTGGCAACGACGGATCGATTTTCTACCGCCGATCGCACCGCCCCGTTTGCGTGCTCCTCTTGCCACTTCGTTTGTTGCTCGCGGAAAGCGGCGAGCGCGGGTGGGTTATTTCGTGGGCTGCGTTTTGCCTGAATTTTTTGGTTCGGTGCAGCGTGCGAGTCTTCATGTGTTGGCGCAGAACGGTTTCGAAGTGATTGTGCCAGACACCCAAGTGTGTTGTGGAGCGTTGCACGCGCATTCGGGAGATCTTGAAACTGCGCGCGAGCTTTTGGAGCAAAACGTGCGCGCGTTTCGCGATGCCCAAGTGGAGTATGTCATCGTCGATTCGGCGGGGTGCGGGGCGGCGCTGCGCGATTGTGAAAATTGGCTTTGCGACGACGGAGAGGGTTCGACGGCATCGCCGAGGCAGCGAGAGTCCTGGAGTTGGCTTGCGCATTCGATACGCGATATTTCGGAGTTTTTGTACGCACAGGGTATCGAAAAACCAAGCCGCGAAATGAGGCTTCGCGTTTGCTACGACGATTCATGTCACTTGTTTCACGGCCAACGCGTTGTCGATGCGCCACGTGCGCTCCTTCGGCAAATTCCCGGTTTGCAACTCGTCGAGCAAGAAGACGCTGCAGCCTGTTGTGGTGCTGCGGGAATTTATAATCTTACACATCCCGAAATGGCCGATGCCGTTTGGCGACGCAAACTTGCGTCGATCGAAAGGGCAAATCCCGATGTCGTCGTAACGGGGAATCCGGGCTGCCTCTTGCAGTTTCGTGCCGGTTTTGCGCAACGTGGGCTTTCGATACGCACTTTGCACCCCATCGAAATTCTTGCCGAAGCGTACTCACGCCAGGAATAATCCTTCCTTGCCAAGACGGAAGTTGCGTTTTGTGAACCCACTTTGGCTCGATGGAACCTCTGATCAATTCCATTTTTTGAGCACTCTCACAAACCAGGGTTGAGGCTTTCCATCGGTGGGAAATCAGTCAACATTCATAAAGTGGAATGAATCAGAGTCTTCCTATGCAAAATCGTTCGACACTTTTTTATGTCGCGTATCGAAGATCGGGCCGTCAAGAAGCTTCCGAGCCATTCCATGAACGGACTTTTTTGCAAGTTATACGGATGTTTTCCGTCGGTGACAAATCAATGCGCATTCATGAGTCGGAGACTTCTTAGCTCAAGTTGAGTCGGAACCAAGCTTCGCGGCGCTTCCCGTTCTTGTCCTCCCCGATCGCGCGAATCGTCCAGACTTTCGATCCCGAGAGCTCGCTGGCAGGGATGGCGCCGAGTACGCCGTTCTCGATGTTGCCGCGAATTTCTCCGCCGATTTTCTTCCATGTGGTCGGCGTTTCGCCTGCACCGAGTTCGAGCCAGCCACGCGCGAGTGAGCTGCCAAGCAGCGAACCACTTACCTCGACGACCGTCGCTCCGTCGCGTTGTGCCGCTATGACACTATGAATTGTCGCAGTTAAGAAGAAGGCTGGATCCGCAGCGAGCGCCGCTTTGGCGTCGAGCAGGCCATACCCCGTGAGTTGATCGATGCCTGGTGTCTCAATGTCTTTCGCGGAATGGAGTAAGATTCGTTTCACTTGCTCCGCACGGAGATTGGGATTTTTCGAGATCAGAAGCGATGCCGTACCCGCAACGATCGGCGCGGCAAACGAAGTGCCGGAAGCCCGGAAGTAACGTTTGTCGCTACCGACGAAAGCCGAGTCGGGTTGGTAGTCGGTGCCGGGTAGGTCGCGCATCAAGTCCGTGCGACGGCCACGCAGCGAAAGAATGTCCACGCCCGGTGCAGCGATGTCGATGCCGGAACCCCAATTCGCAAACATTGCGCGCTTGTCGTTGGGATCCGTGGCGGTCACGGTAATAACGCCTTCGAGTGACGCAGGACCGAAATCGGCGACGTCCGTGCCTTCGTTGCCGGCCGCAACCACGACGACGATGCCTTTCGAGAGTGCATAGGAGATTGCCTGTTCTTCGGCGCGAGTTCTATTTTTTCCACCGACGGACAAGTTGATTACTTGTGCTCCATGATTCGCTGCATAGAGCACGGCCTCGGCGATGAACGAGGCGCGTGTGTGGCCAAAGCTGTTCAGAGCTTTGAGCACCATGATCTTTGCGTGCGGATTGATGCCTGCGATACCGGTAACATTATTTTGTGTTGCTGCAATGATGCCTGTCACGAAAGTACCGTGTCCGTCGTAATCCCAGGGTTTGTTGGATCCATGGAAGAAGTCCCAGCCGATGGCATCGTCGACATAACCGTTGCCATCGTCGTCGATGCCGTTGTCGGGAATTTCGCCGGGGTTTTGCCAGATATTTTCCCAGGCGAAGTCTTTGTGATTCCAGTCGAGGCCCGAATCAATCACGGCCACCACAACCGACGCAGGTTTTTCTCCGACGGAATTCCATGCGGAATCCGCATCGGTAGTAAAGCCGACACGCTTGATTCCCCATTGATCGTCATAGTTTTGTTTCCAGCTTCCTTTCGATAGCAAGTATGGATCGTTCGGTGTGCCTTCTTTCTCGCGACAGTAATTGATTTCCGAGTGAGTGACGTTTGCCGACTCGCGAATAAGACGCGCCACGGTTTGGCCCATCTCTTGCGGATAGAACAAAACCGCCACGGTTTGGCTATTGAGCAAGAACGAACGCTTCCAATATTGATGCAAATCTGGATGCAGTGCAGCGCGCGGGTTGTTTCCTCCAAGCGTC
This sequence comes from Geobacter sp., assembly GCA_018262735.1. GTDB lineage: Bacteria > Myxococcota_A > UBA9160 > UBA9160 > JADFDR01 > JADFDR01. The sequence continues at coordinate 8,763 of JADFDR010000003.1, read as the reverse complement.
ACCATCATGCTCGATTGTGGAGTGAGATCGACGCCAACCACAACCGGAGTGACTCCGTTCGGTGTACCAGACCCGAGTTTTGCTTGACCGTCCGGTCCGGTTACGCCTTGTTGCGGAGACTCGTTGAATCCCGTATCGGGCGCTGTATTGCCGGCAAGAGGTAGCGCTGGTGCGGGTGTCTCAATTTTGAGTAATGCGCCTTGCACGGCGACGGCCTGCGCGCCGGTTGCGAGTGCAGTTTTGGTTGCTTTCACGATCACCGGCGGCGGGGTCGTGGGATCGCCGTCGCGCGGATCGTCGTCGTTTGGCTTGGAGGTTGTTCCGGGTGGACGCGTCGTTGTGCCCGTGCCACCAGGATGTGTCGGCGGGCCGCCTGGAATTTGAGGTGTGCCGCCGGGCGTGGTGGGTGTTCCTCCGCCTCCGGTCGGAATGCCGATGCCATCACCTGGGCCACTCGTCGGAGGCGGCGTGCTGCCGTCGTCGCCTCCGAAGGGAGGCACGGGCGTCGAGCCGCCCCCGAAATTGCACCACACCGGAGTATCAAATCCGATTTTGATTTTGTCGCCGATTGGTGTCGGATTGCAGGGCACGCGCTCTTCGATCGCAGGCAAGGACAAATCCGAGCGCAACGCAGCCAAGGCTTCATTGTAGTAGCGCAATGCGGTGCCCCAGTTCTTTTTGACTTTGCCGTTGGCTCCTGGAACTTCCGTGTTGAAATTCGGAAGTTGTGGACGCACCAAAGTGTATGGTCCGCAACCGGCTTTCGCTGCACAGGCCGCAAATGAACTCAGTGCGGCGCGTACAGCCTCGAGCGTGTCTTCCGCCATGAAGCGGCGCGTTTGCACCTTCTGCATTTCTCGAAAAGCCTGCGCCTGAGAAAGATCCGACGCCGCGAGATCGCCTTCGAGATCTTTGAGATATTGCATGCGCTCTTCCATTTGTTTGGCGGAGTAAGCTTTCAAATATCGACCCGCAATTTGCCCGATGGCGGATGCGGGGCCGCCCGGTTTTTTGAAGGCCTCGCGCACGTCGCCGCCTTTCTCGTGGACATCCTTCAAAACGGAAATAGCGTCGGAGATCGTGCTCTTGTGATCGTTGAGAGCATCTTTGCCGATGCCGAGCACGTCTGGAGTCAAGTTGCCGACAGGTCCCTCGATCTTTTGACCCGTGAGACTGCTACTCAAATTGGTGACGGCGCTCTCGTAGTCTTTTACGGCTTCATAGAATTTGTCGAGGTTTTCGATGATTTCGAGAGGTTTCTTGCTTGCGAGTTTGCTGGGGTCTTCCGCAATTTCGTTGAAGAAACTCGTGATACTCGCAATGTCGAGCAACGCACTACCCATGTTGTGCAGAAATTCCTGCACGCCGAGCGCGAGGATGGTTCGACCGAGTTGTTCGTTGGTGAGCTTGCCTTGTTCCGCGAGTGCCTTGAAATGCGCCATATGATCGTCGTTCGCATCGCGAAGCGAAGCAAGCATTCCTTCGAGGTAGCCCTGGAGATCGGCCAGTTTTTGCAGAGTGCGATGCGCTGCATCGCAGTCCATTTTTGGGCAGACACATTTTTGTGACTGTAACTGTTGCGCAAAATTTTGGATGGCTTCGAGATCGCTGTTGTCTTTCGGAATCTCGGATTGCTTCATGTCGACGGTCACATCGTCGTCGGCGAAGACATTTCCGACGAAAATTCCGTTCGGAAGAAAGGTGAAAGCCAGAAGCCAAAGAAGCGGCAGGATGTAGTTGCGCATTTTTCTCTCTCCGGAATTTCTTCGAAATCGTTTCGCGACACGCGGAAGCGACTTCATCATGAATCTCTTTTTTGTGTTGCATAAAAAAAGGGAGGCATTTGCAGCGGGATCTCGTGCAAATGCCTCCCTGGAAGTTGCATCTAGAAACGCTTCATGATTCCAATCGCGCCGCCATACTGGGTCCCACCCTCGGCCTCGCCATGATAAATTGCGCCGGTGAATGGAGATTTCCCGCTCGCCGTGACGTCGCGCATGTGCATCGCTTCTGCACGTACGAAGAGATCGAGATTTGGCACATGGAAAAGCTGTTGCAGCAAGAGCGGAAAGATGAGATCCACCGCGAAGTAAGGCCCCCAGACCGTTTCGGATTTGCTGAAGCTGTTTCGCGGGCCACCGCCACCGCTCTCGTCGCTGAGCATGCGTGCCTTGACGCGGGTGGCATGGACACCGACGAGTGTTGCAAGCATGACTTGCTGCGTGAGTAGGAACTGCGAGCCAAGCGCCAGACGCAAAGATCGCTGTTCGTCGAGGCTCATGCCGGTATCCTTGCTGGGTCCGGGATGAGCATTGATGAAGCGGTTGGTTTGTCCTCCGCCGAGATATTCCAGGTACATCGCTGCAAGGAAAAGTCGCGCGCGACACGCTTGCAACACTTCGAAGTTTGGCAGGTAGTAACGTCCTTCGATGCCGAGCATTCCAATCGTATCGTTTAAGCTCTCCTCTTCATCGATGCCCCACATTTTGGATTGCACCTGTGCATCGTATGGCGTTCGCTTTACTCCGCCGAGGAGGGCTACCGCAAATCGCGAGTCGTCGAGGGTGTTGATGGCATCCGGCTCGCGCTCGCCGGTGATGGATACCGTGCGCGCTGCGCTGTCGACGCTGATCGTCGTTGTTTTTCCATCGGCGATTTTGACCGTCTCGCGGATATCGGCCTTGCCGGGTTGTTGAATCAGCAGCGTGTAGCTTCCCGAAGGAATGTTCCGCCACCACCAAAGACCGACGGCGTGATTGCTGTCCTCGTCCTCCTGGACGGTTTGGTTGTTCGCATCGAGAAGTTGCAGAGTGGTTTCTTTTACGGCAGTGCCAGTAACACTTATTTGCGTCGTTGCTACGGCGTTCGCCGGCGTTGCGTGAAGCAACATTGCGGCTACCGCAATTCCGAAAAACACGAATCGAAAAGAAAGTGAATTGAACATGGATTGCCCTCCAAAGGAATGAAAAAGGTTTCTTTCTTTAGGACCCATCCGAGCGAAGCTGCGCGATCCGAGGAAAAACGGGATGGGTTCAGTTGTGAAGTACACAGCTCGACGGGACAGAAAAATCCTGCCCAACTGTCTGCGCACCTGAAACACGATTTTTGGGTTTGGGCAGCATATCGGGTGAAGCCATCCCGGTGTTGACTTTTTTGTGGGCCAGGATCTTCCTTTTTCGGAATCGGCTTGCATTTCGCTGCGCGTTGCATGACGCACCGCGACGCAATGGATTGACTCAAATATTTGTTATTCAAAGAAAATGGAGTCGGGAGTCTTCTTTGGCTCTTTGATGCGAGGGAATGCGCCGAGGCTCAAGTCGCTCGCCGAGCTTTGCAAGACGAGTTCAATCGGCAGGATCGATTCGCGCCCGCGCACGAGGCCATATTTTTCGCGCATTCCGAGAAAGGCAAAAGTCGAGCGCGCCGCATGCCGGGGAGCTTTTTCTTCCGCAACACCAAGGCGTGCACGCTCAAAGAAGAGATCGCGCTGTGCATCGGGAAGATGCTCGTAATCGCGATCGAGCAGAGTCAGTGCGAGGGATCGTTCTTCGAGACGCGCCACGATCTCTGCAAGTCGTTCGGCAGAAATTTGCTGACGAACGGTTACAGGCGCTTCTTTCTTTTTGCCTCGTTCGTTCAAATAGTGAACCGCAAGAGTGTTACCCCCTTCGAAGGTGACGCCGCGGGGATGCAACTCGCCATTGTCGGGATTCCCGTCGAGAAGTTCGGGGCGAAGACCAAGACCGTTGGGGCCTGCGAGTTCGGGGTTTTCTTCGAGGAAGCCGCGCGAAACGCGGATGGCTTGCGGTGCGAGCTCGAGAACTTCGGCGCGGACCTGCAATCCTGCTTTGCGGCTTGCTTCGGTTTTTGGATAGCGACGTACGATTTCTTGCAGCATCGGAATGCGTACTTCGAGGCGCGTTTGTTGGGTTGCGGAGGCAAGGGCTTGTTCGGCGGCTTTTTTCTCAAGCCGCAGCAGTTGCTTGGACGGTTCTACACCTTCAGGTGTATGGCGACTTGCCATTTCATGTGCGCCGATCCAGTTGCCGCGTTGTTTTTCATAGTCCTCAAGCCATTCTTCGACGTCCTCGATTGCTTTTCCGTCGGAGTAACGGGCGAGATACTGATTTGCGAAATAGGAAGGCGCGCGTCCAAACGGCCAGGGCGAAAGCCAGGGATAACGCACGATGCGTTCGGGCATGCCGACGAGGACATCGATGAAATAAGGCGCGTCGAGTATCCATTCGAGAGTGCGCGGCAAATCGCGATCACGTGCGCCGCGCGCGAGCGGACCAAAGAGAATCCAGCGCGTTCGAAACCATCCGTCACTTTTTCGTGTTGATTGAAACATGGCAAGAGGGTTTTGCGCGGGATCGTGAAGCAGCGTCTTGGCGTGGAGAGTCATGTTTTCATGCCGGTGTCGGCGTTTCTTCGCTTCCTGCAAAATTTTCCAGCTCGAAACATCCTCGTGTTGTTCCATTTTGCGCATCGCGAGAGCAAATCGCGCTTCGTCCGCCCATGGGCCTTTGGGATCGTCGGTGAGCACTTGCGCGATGCGAACATCGGTGTCCGAGGCCGAACCCAGCAGCGCGACTGCGAGTTGCAGTTCGGTGGGATCCGACAAGGTCAGATTTTGGGGTGCTTCCAGACTTCGCGCGCGTGCAGCGTCTTGCGTTTCGATTTGCTGCAATGCTTTTTCGCCGAGCCGTCGCGCTTTGGAATCTTCCGGAGTGTTGCGCAATGCCGATTCCGAAAATGCCAAGGCGAGCCGTGGATCGCCTTGGCGGAGCGCGCGTCGTGCTTTGCGAAGTTCTTGGTCGCGTCGCGTATTACGCAATTTTGTGTTTGCAATTTCGACTTTTCGCGTAAGCTCGGGAGCGTCTTCCGAATCAGGCTCGCGACGCAATTCTTCTTCCCAGTAGTGCAGAGCCTGACGTTCGTAGATCGAGAAGTCGTCGGTGAGATGCCGGCTTGCGCTCCACTCGATGAAGGAGCGCACAAAACCCACGATGGGTGTGCTGGCCGACATCATGCTGCGTCCCGCCGGTACGGCGATCATGTTGAAAACTTGCCCGAAAGAAGCTTGATGATCGTCGCGCAATCGCGCCTTGCTAAGCAGCATGGGATCATCTTCGACTTCATACTCGAGACGCGTGCGAAGAGACTTGGGTAATTTTTTTTGTTTCAACAGAGTGCGCGATGCATTTCGATAGGCGCGCGGATTTTCTTGCATCGAATCGACGAGATTTTGTGCATACGCTACGAGGGGTATACCGAATTTTGTGTTGTCTTCCGGGTTTGTGCTTTGGAGGGTCGTTTCGCGCAATTTTGCCAGTGCCTCTGCGGCACGCGTACGATCTTCCAGCAGTGCGACGGAGAGCAGATCGCGCGCGGCAAAGTCGGCTTCGTCGGGCATGCGCGCGGAACGCAAGGGCGCGGGAGCGAGCGGTGCATAGAGAGGGATGGTCGTTTTGGAAGCGCAACCCAGTGCGCTCAAAGAAGCCAACACAAAAAAGAGTAATGCTCGCACCTTTGTTTTTCCGATGTTTCTTCGAGCGCAGGATTGTCGGAGATCGTCGCGTTGTTGCTCCGGCAGGCGACACGCATCTTGAAGAAGCTGCGTTCGCGCAAGAATGCATGCGAGCAATGGAAGGAACCTCGGATCCATTTTATTCTTCAAGCATTGTTGCAAACCGGTGCTGCTGTTTTCCGTCGGTGGAAAAGAAACTCGCATTGATAAAGCGGGATTGACCAGAGGCTCTTTACGGCGTGAATCGATCACGATCGACCCTCAGAGTAAAGGCAAGCATTTCTTCGAGCTTGCGTGCGGCTTCGATTTTCTCGGGCGAACCATCTTGATTGGACACGTTTTGATAAATTTGCGATGCAGCGTCGATGAGTTCACGGAAGGCAACGGGATCGAATAGCAACGATTCGGGCGGATCGCGATCCACGTATTCTCGCGCCATCACAGCATAGAGATCTGCGAGTGCAATCAAATGCTGACGAAAACGTTTGCTGTCGCGGTGTTTCATGACCAGTTGCTGAAATTCGGCAAGTGCGCGTTCGTTGCCGCCCTTGCTGGCATGACGCAAGGTTTCGAAATAGCGCGCACGCGATACGTCTGCGTGTTCAATCTCTTCTTGAAGGATGAACCGGTAATGTGTCGATCCGTTTGCGGCGAGCAGTGCTTCGAGCAAGGCGTTGCGCTTCGCGAAGATGGCTTCGGCCTTTTCGATCGATTCTGGAAATGGAGTGGACGTTGCATCGGAGAAAGTTTCGCTCCGGAAGAATTCGAAGCGCAAAGCTTCGTCGAGTGCGTCGCATACGGCGGCGCTCTGCAAGGCTTCTTGGCGCAAGGGTGAATTTTCGTAGTTTGCGACAACCCGGTAGTTTTCGGCAGCGAGGTCGAATGCGCGTAAGCGTTCGAGGGCGCGTGCTTTCGAGAATGCGATCACCGGATCCATGTGTCCTGCACGCAAAGCGTCGGCATGGATTCGTTCGATGTTTTCGAGACGCAAGAGCGACGCGCGATATACGTTACGACCCGTAAAATCGCGTGCCGGATCAAAGCGATAGGTGTCATCCGGAATATGTCGTCGTAAGACTGCGACGATTTCGAGAATGTTTTCCGGTGCGCGATATTGGGAATCCGACTTCGTTGCGGATCCGGATGTCGTGAGTGACGTGCAGCTTGCAAGGAGCCCAAGGCAGGTGACCCAAAAAAGTGTTTTCTTTGCGAAAAGCATCACGCGCTACGCCGCCTTGTTTTTTTGGGAGACGTGGTTTTGGAAGTTTTTGCGCTTTTCGTGTTCTGCGTGATACGCGACGGCGCAACGATGTTGAGCATTTTCTCGGTTGCGGTCACGGCGGCGGCGAGCTGATCGGAATCGACCCCGAGCGTCGAAAAACCACCTTCTTCTTCGGAGCCCCAACTGATTCGTGTTTCGACGAGCGATTCGGTGCGTCCGCCCGGCGGAATGCGTACACGAAAGTCGGTAAGCTGTGGCATCTCGATGCCCATGGGTTGCACGGCTTTGCGCAATGCTCGCATGAATGCGTCATATCCGCCGTCACCCACGGAAGAGGCCGTTTGCAATTGGTCTGCATAGCGCACGGTGACTTCGGCCATCGGAGTTTCGTCCGAGCCGACGCAAACTCGATACGATTCGACGCGCACAACGCTGCGGCCCGGCGCATCGAGTACGTCGGCAAGGATCATCGGCAAATCTTCGAGGACGACAGTATGTTTTCGGTCTCCGAGTTCGATGATGCGGCGTAACACTTTTTCGTGATCTTCGGCGGCAAGTGTGATGCCGAGATTCTCGAGATTGTGATCCAGAGAGGCTTTGCCCGAAAGTTTGCCGAGTGCATAGCGACGCTTGCGTCCGAAACGGTCGGGTGCCAAGCGGCTTGCGTAGAGATCGCCCTTGGCGTCTCCGTCGGCGTGGACGCCTGCGGTTTGGGTGAAGACGTCGCGTCCGACGATCGGTGCATTGAGGGCTACACTTTTTCCGGTGAATGTTTCCACGACTCGCGAAAGTGCCGTCAAGCGGCTTTCGTCGACGCGCGTTCGAAATTTCGAGTGGTCGTGCAGTGCAGCAACGACTTCCGCAAGGCGGCTGTTTCCTGCGCGTTCGCCAAGTCCGTTGACGCTCGTGTGGACGCCTTTCGCACCGGCTTGCACTGCGCTCAGGCAATTCGCCGTCGCCAGGCCATAATCGTTGTGCCCGTGATATTCGAAGTGCGCGAGTGGCCAAGCGGTGACCATGGCTCCGAAATATTTTGCGATGTCGTTGGGTGCGAAAACGCCGAGCGTGTCCGGGAGATAGATTCGTTCGACTTCGAGCCGTAGCAGTGCGCGTACGAGCAGGGCCACATAATCGAAGTTTTGGCGTACACCGTTCGACCAGTCTTCGAGATAAACGTTGACCTTCACTTTTTTGTGTCGCGCATAACGTATGACTTCTTCGATTTTTTGAAGATGCGCCTCCGGTGTTGCGCGCAGTTGCGTGCGACAATGATGCTCGGAGCCCTTGGTCAACAAGTTCAGGACCGTTCCACCGACTTGTGTAATCCAGTCCACCGATTTTTTGCCGTCGCAAAATCCGAGAATTTCGATTTGTTCCAGGCGATCTGCCTTGCGCGCCCAGTCGGTGATTAACTTGGCGGCATCTGCTTCACCTTGCGAAACGCGCGTGGAGGCGACTTCGATGCGGTCGACGGCGACTTCGGCGAGCAGCATTCGCGCGATCTGGAGTTTTTCTGCGGGCGTGTACGAGATGTCCGGCGTTTGCTCGCCGTCGCGCAGCGTGGTGTCCATGATGGAAACGAATTGTTCAGAATTTTTGGCCATAGTCTCATCTCGTTTCGGAACCGTTGGAGGGCGCCCGGTCCGGGTGGCGCAGTGCATCGTATAGCGTTTGCCCAAAAATACGAAGGCCGTGGTGACTTACCACGGCCAAAGAAAAAAGATCCTCTTGGGTCGCGGTCGTCACCGCTCAATCATTTGCCCCGGAATCAAAATCGAGTGGATCGCACACGGCGTCGACGCACGCGCAGGAGGGATGCCCGATCGCAGTGCATTCGCGCATTGCTTCCGTTGTGCCCGTGTTGGCATCCAAGGACAGGCGAAGTGGAGGGGATTCAGAAAAACCATGGATTCGAGATTATCTGCAGGTCGATCTCTGTCAAGCAAGGCGGCTACACTGCGTCCCGATGAATTCAAACTCGACCGACTCCGCACATTTTCTCGAAGTGAAG
>JADFDR010000039.1 GCA_018262735.1 Geobacter sp. | reverse complement strand
GTTTGACGTCGGCTCGATCCAGCGATGTGACGACGGCTTCCCCTTCTTGCAGACCACTCACAATTTCCACGAAATCCCAGTTGCGCAGCCCGGTCTCGATTTGACGTTCGGTGAGCACGTCGTTTTCGAGTACCAAAACGCGATTCTCCTGGAAGAGGGCACTCGTCGGGATGCGCAGCACATCGGGTTTGGCGATCCGAATCACTTCGACGTCGGCCGAGGTTCCCGGGCGAAGCGTTTTCGAAATTTCCGCATCGTCGAGTTCGGCTTCGATTTCGACGGTGCGATTTTGTGCTTCGAGATCGAGTACGTACGGAGCAACGCGCGTCACATGCCCAAGAAATTTCTCACCCGGTCGGGAGTCGATCGTGATTTTGGCAGATGCACCGACGGAAATTTGTCCAGAGTCGACTTCATCCATGGGTGCGCTGATGTAGATCGATGCGGGATTGATCAAATCGACGATGCCGATGATGCCGAGCGCCGACGCGGGCGCCGCCCACTCGCCGACTTCGGTAGAAACCTCGGCGATCACACCCGGAAAAGGTGCACGGAGCGAAAGTTTTTCAAAATCGACTTGGATCACTTCGAGTGCGGCATACGCTTTTTTGCGTTCTGCTTCGACCGCCGTACATACGGCCTGTGCCGAATCGAAGCCGTTTTCGAGTTGATCGATTTTTTCAGCCGAGACGATGTCGTGTTCGGCAAGCTTTCGTTTGCGCTCGAGTTCGCGTTTTGCAAAATCGCGCGCAAGGTATGCTTCGCGCAGTCGTGCCTCGGCAGCATGCACGGCTTGCCCGGCAAGAGATTTTTGTGCGCGCAGAGATTCGTCGTCCAAACGCACAAGTGTGTCGCCTTGCGCAACGGTTTCGCCTTTGCGGCGCACGATCTCCACGACTCGTCCGCCGATCTCGGAAGAAAGTTTTGCGCGCTGACGCGCCTTGACGGTGCCTGCTTTCGAATTGGTGATCGTCGATTCGACAAGACCTTTTTCGACATGCGTGATGCGGACTTCAATGGGCTTTGGTGCAAAGACGGTCTGCTTCAGCGCAAAGCCGACACCGATCAATCCGAGTAGAATTGCTCCGCGCAGAGCCCACTTGCGGAGTCGCGTTCGATCCTGCGCATATTTCGTCGTGCTTTCCGTCATGCGCTGCATCCTAGCAGCTTCACGCGCGGGTTCCGTGTGCAGCGATAGGAAGAATTGCTCGTCGCCACGTCATCGTGGCCTGCGCTTTCGCGGTTTGCAGGGCAAGGGCCTGCGAAGAGAATGAGGGAGCCTCTGGTCCATTTCATTTTTCGAGTACTTTCGGAAACTAGGGCTGTGTTTTCCGTCGGTGAAAAGTCAACTCGCGTTTGTGGAGCGGAATGCTTAGTCCAGGTAGCCGAGTCGGAAGCCGAGCGCGACAAGGCCGGTACGTGTGTGTACGCGAAACTTTTGCAGCAGGTTTTCGACATGCGTGCGTATCGTCGCGTTGCTCAGGTCGAGTGCTTCCGCGATTTGCGAAGTGTTCTTTCCGTCGGCGAGCAGGCGTAAGACTTCGATCTCCCGAGGGGTAGGTCGCTCCCATTCGTGGGCCTTGATCGAAGCACGTGGACTCAAGATGCAAACCGCAGTTTCGGCGATGGGTACACAAGTGAGATTGAATTTTTGTCCCGCCGAAGAAACGGGTGTGTGCTTGGCTTCGCTAAGCGAAGAGTCGAGTAGCTCGTTGACGCAACCCGGATCGCAAGGCAGGCCTTCGGCTTTTGGCAAATTCCCGAAGACTTCCCAACAGCGCTTGCCGCGACCCAAACCAAGCACCTGTTCGGCGGAAAAATTTTGGTCGATCACCGTGCCGTCACGCTTGGCGACGACCATGATGGGTGCTCGCGTGTTGTCGAATGATTTGGAGTCGGTGGTGTTTTGCTTCATGGAGTTCCTCGGGTTTCGCGTTGGGTCTTTGGTGCAGTTTTCCGAGAGGGTTTGCATTTGTTTGGTGTTGCTTACGGAGTCTTGCAGTATTGGTCTTTTTGTTTCGCGTTTCGTTCCGAGGTGCTTGCTTTCCAGTGGCGAGTCCGGGATCGAGAAATTGGAACGTCTATTCCTAGCACACTCTGTAGGCCGAACGGAGGCGAATTCCGACATCTTTGCTAGCGTTGCGAGCCAAGTCGCGCGCTTGCTTCGGGCGGGACTTATCAAACAAAAAGTCCATTTTCAAAACGCGCAGATTCAAGATTTGCGTAGCGTTTTTACGCGTTGGGCGAGTTGCCCGATTCGGAAGCGAAGCTCGTAAGGCGCGGTCGTCCCGTTGTCGGCGAGTCTCGAAAAAGGTTTGACGAAAGCAGGAGGCACCATGGCCAAGACACAGCGCGACCCCGAATTGACCCGCAAACAACTTCTCGACTGGTTTTGTAAAAAACTTCCGCAAGGCGCAGGCGACGTCGAAGTTTCCGATTTGGTGGTACCGACGACGACAGGTTTTTCAAATGAAACTTTAATGTGTGATCTCTCCTGGAAAGAAAATGGCAAGGCCTTGAAAGAGCCGCTGGTCATCCGCGTGATGCCGAGCGGTTTTCGCATTTTTAAGGAATACGACCTCGCGCGGCAGTTCAACACGATGCGCTTGCTTGGCAAAACGTCGGTGCCGGTGCCGAAGATGTTCTGGATGGAAACCGATGCGAGCGTGCTCGGTGAAGAGTTTTACGTGATGGGACGTGTCGAAGGAAAAATTCCGACGGACAATCCCCCGTATCATCAAAGCGGCTGGATGGTGACGGATGTGTCTCCGACGGAACGCGAGAAAATGTGGTGGTCGGGTCTTGAGACGATGTCGAAGATCCATAAGCTCGATTACAAGGCGGTGGGCTTTGAATTTCTGGAGATGAATTCGAAGAAGAGCTATGCCGAGCAGCACCTGGATTTCTATGAAGACTTGCTCAAGTGGGGTGGCCGCGGCGAAGAGTATCCGTCGGCGGAGCGCGGTCTCAAATGGCTGCGTGCAAACCTTCCCAAACAGGAAAAGGCTGCGATCTGTTGGGGTGATGCGCGCTTGGGCAATCTGATTTTTGACAAGAAGGACAATCACGTGATTTCCGTGCTCGACTGGGAAATGGTCGAACTCGGCAATCCGGAGCAGGATCTCGCATGGTGGTTGTTCTTCGACACGCATCACAGCGCGGGCGTCGGCGCGCCTCGACTCGAAGGCTTGCCGAGCCACGAAGAGACCATCGAGCGCTATGCGAAGCTGCTGGGTCGCGACTTGCACGATATGACGTATTACTGGATTCAGGCTGCTACGAGTTTTTCGATTCTGCTCATGCGCGTTGCGATCGGATTCAAAGTGGCGGGCATTTTGCCGGAGGAGTCCACGTTCCATAAGAGCAACACGGCGACGCGATTGCTCGATGAAATGCTCGACAAGCAAGGCTGATCTCGACACCGACTTGAGTCATTCTCGATTTTGAGAATGACTCTTTAGTGTGTCGCCCGCACTGCGTAAAAACGAAAAGGACAAAGACCCATGGCCATGGTACGACCGATGTCGACGCTGCCCGGCGCTCGACGCAAGCTCGAACTGTTTAGCCCGCAAACTCTTGCCCGGATTGGTGAGTTCGAAGTCGCGACGGCCCAAGACGTGAAGGCAGCCGTCGAAGCGGCACGCAAGGCGCAGCCGGCTTGGGCGGCATTGCCGTTTGCGAAGCGTGCCGAGTACATCCAGCGCGCGATGCAGATTTTGTTGCAAAAGCAGGACGAGTACATCGAGATCGTATTGCGCGAAACGGGCAAGGCGCGCAGCGAAGCGATCATGATGGAGGTCTACGCGTGCCTCGACGTGATGCATTATTACTCGAAGCGCGCCGAAAAAATTCTCAAACCCAGGAAGTTGAAACTTCATGGTGTCATGAGCCTACTCAAAAAAGCGTCGGTCATCTATAAACCGCGTGGTGTCGTGGGTGTTATTAGTCCGTGGAATGGGCCGGTGATTCTTGCGCTGAATCCGACGATTCAGGCTTTGATGGCGGGAAACACCGTCGTGCTCAAGCCTTCGGAAGTGACGCCGTTTTCGGGCAAAATCGTTTACGACATGCTCGCCGAAGCAGGAATTCCGTCGGGCGTGATGAACATCGTGCTTGGTGATGGCGAAACGGGTGCGGCACTCACCAAGGCCGACGTCGACAAGATTGCGTTTACGGGCAGCGTGGCGACGGGTCGCAAAGTGGCGATGGCTTGTGCCGAGAAGTTGATCCCGTGCACGCTCGAACTTGGCGGCAAGGATCCCATGATCGTTTGCGAAGATGCGGATCTCGATATTGCTGCCGCAGGTGCCGTGGTGGGCTCGCTCATGAACACGGGCCATTATTGTTGTGGCACGGAGCGAATCTATGTCGTGGATTCCGTTGCCGATGCGTTCCTTGAAAAAGTGGTCGAGCGCGTAAAGCAGATGCGGCAGGGCGATCAAGGCGAGTACGATGTGGGCGCCGTGTTTTGGGAAAAACAGATGGACATCATCGAGGCGCATATGGTCGATGCGGTCAAGAAAGGCGCCAAGGTTCTCATCGGTGGCAAACGCAATGCGAAGCTCAAAGGGCTTTACTTCGAACCGACGGTCATCACCGATTTGACCCACGACATGGACATCATTCGTGAAGAAACTTTTGGGCCGATCGTGGCCATCCTTCGCGTGAAAGACGAAGAAGAAGCGCTTCGGATGGCCAACGACACGCGCTTTGGGCTTGGCGCCAATGTCTGGTCGCGCGATTCCGAAAAAGCATCTGCGCTTGCGTGTCGCATTGATTCCGGCAGCGCGTGTGTGAACGACATGACGATGACCTTCGGCGTTCCGGAAGCGCCGTTCGGGGGACGCAAGGAAAGTGGCGTGGGCCAGGTGAATGGCGAGACTGGTTTGCGCGGCTACTGCCATGCGCAACCCATCATCGTCGATCGCCATGGCGGCAAGATGATCCTGCAGCACTATCCCTACACGGCAAAAAAAGACGAAGACATGAAGAAAGCGATGCAGTTCTTCTGGGGAACGACTTTCGGACGTTGGTTCAGCTAGGCTCCGTCGAAGATTTCACTTTTTTCTTTTCTGAAACACCCAGCGCGAATCTCGCGTTGGGTGTTTTTTCTGGAAGCCATTTTTTCGCGCCTTGCCAGCCCTTGCCCAACTGGCTAAATAAACGTTTAGTTATTTTGCCTCGGAGAGGAAATGCCTGTACCGAAACGAAAAGTAGGTTCTCCAAGCAAGCTTCCTCCCGTTCGTTCGTCGCGCACGGTTCGCGTACAGGATGCGTCGAACGCTCCACAAGGACCGATGCAATCTGCGAAACAAGAAAGTGTCGGAAAGGGATCGCGTAGCGCAGCGACGGAAGTGCGCATTCTCGATGCGGCAGAAATCGTTTTTGCGCGTCGCGGTCTCGAAGGTACGCGGGTGCGCGAGATTGCCGAAGCGGCCGAGGTGAATGGCGCGACGCTCTACAACTATTATCCGAGCAAACGTGCGCTCTACGAAGCGGTGCTCGATCGCGGCGTGAGTCCTCTGACACAGCTCCTTTCCGAATATGCGAAGGGCCCGCACGAAAGAGCCGCAACGGTGAAACTCGTCGAAGCCGTGATGCAACACTTGCAGGAGCGTCCGCATCTTTCGCGTTTGATCTATCTCGAATCGATTGCCGAAGGCGAGTATCTGCAACAAATGGCAGAGAAGTGGTTTCGACCGCTCACAAATCAAATTTTGAGTGAGCTACGTGCCGGAGTCGTCACCGCCGGAATCGACGAACGCATGTTTCCCGTATTTGCTGCGCTCTTCATGCATCTTTCGTTTGGGCACTTCAGCTTGGCGCCGCTTCTGCGTGCAGTCTTTGATTACGATCCGTTGTCCGATTCGGGAGTTGCCCAAGAAACACAATTGATTGTCGGGTTGATTCATCAGATGTTTCCCGATTTGTCCAATTCGCAAGAAGTGCGCCAGACACAAAAATAGGTAAGAAAGAATCGATCGAAAACGAAACTCGAACAAGGAGAGAAAGTATGGCAAAGGCCAATGCAAAGAAGAAAGCGACCAAGCAAGTTCGTAGCACGAAACAAGTTCGCGAGATCAAAGAAGCTCGTCCGCGCGATAGCTACGACGTGATCGTGATCGGTAGCGGCCCGGGCGGAGGTTCGGCGGCGACCCTTTTGCAGAAGCGCGGTATTCGCACGCTCTTGATCGAGAAGAACGGTTTTCTTGGCGGAAAGATGGTGAGTATCGAGAAAGACGGATACGCCTACGATCTTTTCCCGCACGGCCAGGTGCCGATGCGCCGTCCTTCGTTTGAAGAAATCTTTGAAGAGCTTGGCGTGCAGGATGAGTTTGCGCCGTGTTTGCTCCCCGACGATCCGCGTGAAGTGGCACGAATTGCGTATCGCGCTCGCGGTTGGAAGGACTACCGACGGGTGACGATGGGCCAGACCATGGCGGATCCCAAACCGTTCTTTGAACTCTGGGGAATCGGAGCCGAGGATCAAGCGAAGGCCATGAAGTTCATGACTGATCTCGTGCTGCTTCCCGAAGAAAAACTCGACGAACTCGACAACGTGAGCATGCACGAATACATCTCGCGCTTCGACATACCGCTTGCAGTGTATAGCTATATGGCATTCCACGCGAACGCTTCCCTTGCAGAGCCGATCGATCTCGTTGCTGCTTCGGAACAAATTCGCATCTTGAAGCAGATCATGCTTCAGGGTGGCGGCGGTCAGTACAAAGGTGGCTTTGGTTTGCTGACGAAGGTCATGATGCGCGAGTTCGAAAAGAACGGCGGCACGATCCTGAAGAACACCAAAGTGCAGCAGATCCTGGTCAAGGACGGCTTCGTCACCGGCGTCAAGACGGCCAAGGGCACCTTCAAGGCGCCGATCGTCGTAAGCAGCGCCGGCATTCAGCCGACGGTGCTGAAGCTCGTGGGCGAAAAATACTTCGATCGCAGTTATGTGAATTACATCAAGGGGCTCGCTCCCGGTTGGGGGTTCACAAGCATTCGTTACTTCGTCAACAAGCCGGTGATGAATGTGCCGATCTACGCGGCCTACTCCGACGACAGTTGGTGGAACATGGAGCGCTTCCTCAAAGTGAAGGAAGGCGTCATTCCCGACGAAGTCATTTTGTTCATGTGCAATCACTCGGCCTACGACAAGGAAGCCGCTCCGCCGGGAAAACAAATTTTGGTGTCGGGGACGATTTGTTCACCCGATCCGGAAGCCAAAGAGATCAAGGCTTTGTGGAAGAAGATGGACGAACAGATGCATCGTCTCTTCCCGGAAATTTCGGCTTGTGTGGAAAAGAAAGAATGCGCGGGCCCGAAAGACGTCAGCGTGCTTACGCGCGATGCGGTACTTCCCGGGCAAGGTGGCGAGTGCGTGGGGCTTGGCCAGATCGTCGGACAATGCGGCAAGCTCAAGCCGAAATCCGAGGCCCCCATTCGCGGATTGTATTTCGCGGGTGCTGATGCGGGCGCAGCGGGAATGGGGACGCATCAGTCGGCGCTCTCCGGTCGCGAAGTGGCGCGCCTTGCAATTCACGAACGCAATCGTCGTCTCAAGACGCAGTAAACAAATCGCACTAAGAAAAAACGCGGAAGAAGGAAATCCTTCTTCCGCGTTTTTGATTTCGCGTAACACAAGATGGTGTCGCGCGTTTGGATTTGTGTTATTTCTTTTTGGGCTCGAGGTTTCCGTTCGCGATCTTCTGGCAGGTGCCTTTGGGGACGTAAATCCATTCTCCCGGAAGGTTGTCCTCGGTCGCCTTGCTGCCGCAGTCATGCAGCGAGTTTCCGCAATCGTTCATGCCTTTCTTCGCGATGCCGTAACACTTTTCGTGGCCTTCCCATTTGGGTTTCACATTGGCCGAGCTGCTCGTCGCGCTGACGAGTCCGGCTGCGACGAGTCCGCCGAGCGCAAGCTGCAAGGTTCGCTTTTCTTTTTTGTCCATGGGTTTCCTCCGCGGCAAGAATTGTAGAACGATTTTTTGAGATTGGCTCAGGCTCGCCAAGGTTTTTCAAAAGAATTTGTCGAGTATGCAGCGCAGCACAACGAATCGGATTGCGTGCGTCAGGGACGCGTTGTGTGGGCAAGCGCTTCAGCGCGCAATTTCGGAGCAGCCTGCGAGCCAGCCGCGTGCAAAGAATTCCCGAAACCAATTCAAGAGGGGTTCGAAGTCGCTTGCCTCGGCATCTTCCATTTCTTCCTGCAGCGTGTTTTTTGTTTCCGACCCGAGCTCCAGAAGTTCTGCGATCGATTTTCCGGATTCGATTGCAGTGAGCAGGGGCCAGAATTGCGGCTCGACCCGATCGATACGCAACGCGAGCTCACGCCGCCAAACGAGGAGTCGATCGGGTTTTTCGTCAAAATGGATCGATTGCAGATCTGACTCAATTTTGTGTTGATCCCTTTCAAGATGGATTTCTCCGGATTCGTCGCGTTGGTGCGCGCGCCAGATTTGAAGAATGGGATAAGGCGAAATGATGCACTTTGCCGACGGTGGCAAGATAAAGCGCCAGAATGCGGGGTATTGCGCCACGATCGTAGCGAGATTCTTGGCAGCCTCTTCGGTAAGAGGTGGCAGATTCGCAGCAGTGAATGCCTGGTGCCACGCAAGCTCGAGTCGCGCCATGTCGGGCAGGTACGGCACCGACGAAAGAAAGTCGAGCATCTGCACAAAAGAGGGGAAGGCATCGCCGCGTCGTCCGAGGTCGGGGTGGAGTGAAGGATGCGCTTCGCCATATTGTCGCGCGATGGTGCGAAAGCAGTCTTCTCCGACGAGAGCAGCGCAGACTGGGAAAATTTCACGCAAGGCTTTGAGAAGCGATCCTTCGAGATTGCGCTGGTACACGCGCAGGCTTTCTTCTGCCGAGAGTCGGGGTAGCGGCAACAACTTTTGCAAGGCGATCTCGTCGACACGATTTTGTGTTGAAGACGCATGCGGAGTTTTCGCGAAGGCCTCACCCATTTGGGCAAGCAAATCATGCAACACGGGATTCTCCTCGATTCCAGCACGCTTGCGCGCGTGCCATTTCGGCGAAGAGAACTTCGAACTCGGGAATTTCGTTGTCCCACTCGATGCAAGTCGCGACACCCGGCATGAGGGCCACGGCCTTTTCGTACAGCGCCCAGACGGCTTCCGAAACACGCGCGCCGTGGCTATCGAGAAGATAGGTGCCGTAATCGGTGTATCCGGCAAGATGCATCTGGCGTACACGAGAATGTGGAATCGCTTCGAGATAAATCACGGGATCAAAGCCGAAGTTTTGTGAATTGACGTAGACGTTGTTGACGTCGAGAAGCAAATCGCAATCGGCACGTCGCACGACTTCGGCGATGAACTGCGTCTCGCTCAACGTCGAGCTGCAAAATGCAAGATAGGCCGAAGCATTTTCGACCAGGATGCGTTGCCCGAGAAAATCTTGCACTCGCTCAATGTTCGACACAATGTTGTTTAGACTTTCTTCGGTGAACGGAGGCGGCAAGAGCTCGTTGAAATAGCGTCCGTCGATCGATGTCCAGGCGAGATGATCGGAAACCCATTCGGGTTGGAAGCGTTCGATCAACTGTTTCATTTTCTGCAGATACTCGAAGTTGAGCGGATCCGTCGACGCGAGCGACATTCCGACGCTGTGAAAGACGACGGGATAGCGTTCGCGAATGCGTTCGAGAAAGTGCAGAGGCGGACCTTCACCAAAGGCGTAGTTGTCGGCCAGGATTTCGAACCACGGTACGTCGGCGCCGCTCTCAAGGATGCTTCGGTAGTGCTTCGAGCGAAGGCTGAGCCCGACGCCACGAACGCGCCCCTTTGCAAGAGGCGTCTTTGCGGAGTGTTCCATTTGAGCGCGGCTCAAATCCCGCGACGCTTCGTGGGCATGCATGCGATTTTCCTTTGCGCGAAGAAGCGCGAGTCGAACTTGGATACCGCAAATCGCTGTATTCACCAACCGAGGAGCGACGCAAATGCGAGCAGCGGTTGCCGCATTTTGCATGCGACAAAATTCGAGAAGGTGGATGCGTGCCGTCGGCAAGGATGTGCTTGTGAATTTTCGCCGCGGATGCCATTCGAGTCGGCTATGCTCAACCCGCAAAAAACTTGAGGGAGGGGAAAATCGTGAGTTCGCATCCGTTGTTTGAGCTTGCTAGTCGAGAGGACGTTGCCGACGTCAATGGGTTTTGTCGTGTCGCCGGAACGCTCACGGGTGAAAAACTCGCGGAGTCGTATCGTGCCGAGATCGCGAGTGCGTCCAATCTTGCGCCGGAGAACGCGAAGTTTTTTGTTGCGCGCGATGGGAAAGTGGCAAAGCCGGAGAAGGCCAAATTCGATCGCGATCACCTGGCGATGGCGCTCTGGAATCATTATCGGCAAAACGGTGCACGGTTGGGTTTGTCCGACGGTACGGAAGTCGAATTGCTCGATTACAACGTGGCGGTCACCTCGCCCAAAGACAAAGACGCAAAGCTTCGCAAGTTCGATTTGCTCGGGTTGGCGGACGATGGATGCGTAGTGGTTTTTGCGCTGCGCTACATGACGAAGAAGTCGACGAAGGGTGACACACCGTTGCAATTTTTGCTCGAAGGCCTTGCGGCATGTGCCGTAGCGCAAGCAAAACAAGATGCGTTGCAGACGGAACTCGCGGAGACGTTTCAGCGCAATGTTTCGACGGATCCGCCGCTTTTGATCTTGGCCGCGAATTCGCGTTATTGGGATTTGTACCGGCGCCGTGCAACCAAGGCGGCGGGGCCTTGGATCGAAGAGCTTGAACGTCTCGGCCAAGAGATCGAAGCGAGTGCGGGTATTGCCGTGCGCTTTGTGAGTTTGGATTTGAGTGGGGATCCGAGCTGGGAGCTGCGCGATGCAGCGCCGACCTTGCTTGCCAAACCACGCGTGCGTCCTGCCCTCAAAGAAAAGTCGAAGACGCGTGCCAAGGCGGGCGCGATGGCTGCTGCTGCGATTGTTCCTGCCAACCTGGAACGTCCGACACGCACTTACGCCATGCAGGAAAGCTATCAGCCGGGCGATGTCGTGGAACACCCCACGCTTGGAAAAGGTGTGGTGCAGGCAGTGATCAGCGCCGTGAAAGTCGAAATTCTTTTTGGCGATGAGCGGCGCCGGCTCGTACACGGAAAGCAGTAAGGCGTCGCTTTGCGCAGAGCGTGAACCGGCGGGAGTGAGATTTTGTCTCGTACTACACTTTTTTGGTTCACATCGTTTCGGAAAATCAACGTCTGTAGAGAATCGGCGTAGCGTATCTGTTCGGGAACTCCTGGGTCCATTCCGCTTTTTGAGTACTTTCGAAAATCAGGGTTGATGATTTTCGTCGGTGGAAAATGCAACCCGCATCGAGGAAGCGGAAGGAATCCGAGGTTCTGGGGCAACGTCCGCGTTTTGTGCGTTGCGCTCCAGCGGCAGCCGAATGCAAAACGAGCTGCCTTGGTCGGGTGTGGATTCGACGACGATTTCTCCTCCGTGCTTGTGAACGATCCGATATGAAATGCCAAGCCCGAGTCCTGTGCCTTGCCCGATGGGTTTTGTCGTGAAAAAGGGATCGAAGATGCGTCCCAAAAGGTTGGGCGCGATGCCGCAGCCGTTATCTGCCACACGGATCAAGATCGCGTCATCACTTTTTTGTGTCGATACTTGAATTTCTCCATTCTGTTCTTGAATGGCGTGTCCCGCGTTGATCAGCAAATTCAAAAAGACTTGCCGCATTTCTTGTGGCGAAGCGGGCACGAACGGAATATCACCAAATTGTGTTGTGATCTTCGCCTTCTTGCGAATTCGTGGAGATGCAATGCGAATGGCTTCGCGCAGCAGTTCGTTCAAGTCGGTGCTTACGAATTCTTCGTTGCCGGGATGCGAGAAGCGTTGAATGTCTTGGATGATCGAGGCCGTGCGCTCGGTGCCTTCGATTGTCTCGGAGATGAGTTCGTCGCCTTCGTCGAGCATTCTGCGCAGTGCTTCACTGATTGTTTCGTCGTGGACTTCCGTGAGAATTCGCTGCCAATACTGTTTGAGCAAACTCAAGTTTGAGCGCATGAAGGAAAGCGGATTGTTGATCTCATGCGCCACGCCTGCGGCAAGTTCTCCGACGGCGGCGAGGCGTCCGGAGATGACGAGTTGGCGTTGCAAGGAATGAATTTCGCGCAGATCGCGTACGATGACGACGCGTGCAAAAGGCGTGTTTGTGCGATCGGTGAGCACCGAACTCGAGAGCGCGACGGGGATGTTCAAGGTTTCAGAATCGACTCGATTTTGTGTTGCATGAGGTTTGAGCAGGCATTCGAACTCGCGCAAGGTTTCACGCGCCTCCAAGGGGAAGGCAGGGAAAAAATCTTGGATTGGACGCTGCAGAATCGCACTCGAGGAGCATTGCACGAGGGTTTCGAAGGCTCCGTTGACGCGGCGGATCCGACCGTCTGGGTACAGGAGCGCGATACCGTTGGGAAGCATTTCGATGATTTCGCGCGCATAGGTTCCACGCGAAAAAAGTTCGTAGCCAAATTTTTGAAAACTCCACAAGACGAGTCCTGCGATCAATGCAATGGCGAGATGTCCTACGCGTGGTGCCGGAACACCAAGAATGGGCAGAATCGAATCGAAAGTCGCACTTGCGAGTAGGGCTGCGCCGACAAACAGACCAAACCAACGCGCTTGATCTCGTTCGGGCTCGAGCAAGGAATTGCGATATGCGCGTAAACAGAGATGGATCGCGAGGTAGACGGTGCAGGCTTGGAAGAAAAAGACCAACGGAAAGACAGGGCCCGCGACGACGCTCCAGCCCCACGTTTCGCGCGTGACGTCGCGATGGATCCATGGTGTCAGACAATCAAGCAATAAAAATACACCTGTTAGTGTATAGAATGCCGGGAGGATCTTGCCGGCACGCGAATCGAATTCGCAAGTGATGGCGAGGACGATGTGCGGGAGCAGCGTGGCCCACGGGAGCCAGCCCAGCATGGCAAGCTTGGTGAGCCAAAGTGCAGTCGTACGGTCATTCGTCGTTGCAAGCAGGGCTTCGCAAAGAGACCAGAAAATCACGCAGAGAAAGCCGGTGATGGCCAAACGATTTGCAAGGCGAAGCAGATCGCGCGTAAGCATGACGCCAAGAAGTGTCGCGCATGCGATGCAGCTCAAGATGGCGAGCAACGTGACGAAGGTCATCCCATTTCCTTTTCTTCTTCCTATCTCGAGCTTGGTGTTCGTTGCTGCGGTTTCGTGCAGAGGCGAGCCCGGAAGCATTCTTCGCGGCAGATCTGCGGTCGACTGCTCCACGAATTGTTGGCAGCATAAACGAAGCACGAAGCGGAAAGGCGTTGTTTTGAGGCCGCATTTCAGGTGGAATGGGCGAAGGTTCGAGGAGTACGGCCAGTGCAAACGACGCGGCGTTCCTTGCAAAAATGGAGTTTGCGGTTTTGTGTGGTTGGGTTCGCCGTGCTTGTGACGGCGGCCTGCCTGGGGACAAGTTCAAAAATTCCGGGCGAAACTCAAGCCGAGCCTTCCCTCCACGCCGCAATCGTGCACGCCATCGGTATGCACGAAGCAGCGGCACCGGGGGGTCGCAAAAAACCCGAGAT
>JADFDR010000038.1 GCA_018262735.1 Geobacter sp. | reverse complement strand
TCACAATCACATCGACGGTCGTTATCAATCGGAGAAGAGCCGGAATTTGATAACGCGAATCGCCACCACCAAAGTACGAACGCACACGCGAACGCAAACTCGTAGCCTTGCCCACATACAACACTTTACCGTGTATATCTTTGAAGAGATAAACGCCGCTTTCCGAGGGCAAGCGTGCGACTTTCTCCGCCAAAGCGTCGCTCAGGTGCATCGCAGCCTCTCCTGCTCGAGCGCATGAATGCGATCGCGAATTTCGGCAGCTCGTTCAAACTCGAGTGCGCGCGCGGCTTCTTTCATCTCCTCGCGCAGCGCAACGAGGAGGACTGGAATTTCGTGCAGAGGCACACCGCTCGTCGGAGATTGAGCCGCTTTGGGTACCGTGACGTAATCCGCTTCCCAGATCGAATCTTGCAAACTTGCAATTCGCTTCTGGATGGACTTCGGCGTAATTTTATTTTCTTCATTGTAGCGACGCTGACGCTCGCGACGTCGCTCGGTTTCACTGAGCGTCGCGCGAATGGAATTGGTTTCCTGATCTGCATACAAAAGAACATGTCCGTGCAGATTGCGCGCCGCACGCCCGATCATCTGAATCAGCGATCGCGTCGAACGCAAAAAACCTTCTTTGTCGGCATCGAGAATCGCCACCAGTGACACTTCCGGAATGTCGAGACCTTCGCGCAGCAAGTTGATCCCGATGAGCACGTCAAACACACCTTCGCGTAGCTCACGAAGAATCTCCATCCGCTCGAGGGTGTGAATGTCGCTATGCAAATAACGCACACGAATTCCGAGTTCGCTGTAATACTCCGTCAGTTCTTCGGCCATGCGCTTGGTCAGTGTCGTTACCAGAACACGTTCCCCGGCTTGCACGCGCGCGCGGATCGCTTCCAGCAAATCATCGACTTGCCCTTTCGCCGGACGCACTTCCACCGTCGGATCCATGAGCCCCGTCGGACGAATGATTTGTTCGGCAACGCGCCCTTCCGACTTGTCGAATTCATATTGTGCAGGTGTCGCCGAAACAAAAACCGCTTGCGTAACACGCTCCTCCCATTCTTCGAAGCGAAGCGGACGATTGTCGAGCGCCGACGGCAAGCGGAATCCAAACTCGACGAGCGTTTCTTTGCGTGCGCGATCGCCGCGCGACATGCCACCAATCTGTGGCACCGTGACATGGCTTTCGTCGAGAAAAAGCAAGAAGTCGTCGGGGAAATAGTCATACAAGGTGTAAGGCGATTCACCGGGTGCGCGGCGATCGAAGAACCGCGAATAGTTCTCGACGCCATAGCAAAATCCCATCTGTTCGAGCATTTCGAGATCGAGCAGCGTGCGTTGCTCGACGCGCTGCGCTTCGAGCAACTTGTCTTGCGCCTTGAAATACGTAATCCGCTCGCGAAGCTCTTCGCGAATTCCCTCGATCGCACCCCGCAAAATTTCGGAACTCGCTACATAGTGGCTTGCCGGAAAAAGCAGCGCTCGCTTCGGACGCGAAAGCACTTGCCCACGCAAAGGATCGATCTCCGAAATCGCATCGACTTCGTCTCCAAAAAATTCGATTCGCAGTGCGCGCTCGGTTTCATACTGAGGAAAAACTTCGACCACGTCGCCTCGAACGCGAAACGTGCCGCGATGAAAATCGTAATCGTTGCGCTCATAAAGCATATCGACGAGGCGACGCAAGAAATCGTCACGATTCAGTGTCGCGCCTTTTTCCACGAAGGCATGCATCTCACCGTAGGTGTCCGGGGCTCCAAGACCATAGATGCACGATACACTCGCCACGACGAGCACATCGCGCCGCGTCAACAGCGAATGCGTCGTCGAGTGACGCAGTTTGTCGATCTCGTCGTTGACGGCGGAGTCTTTGTCGATGAACGTATCCGTCGAAGGAATGTAAGCTTCGGGCTGATAGTAGTCGTAGTACGAAACGAAATACTCGACGGCGTTTTCCGGAAAGAGCGTTTTGAACTCGGTATAGAGTTGGGCCGCAAGCGTTTTGTTCGGCGCCATGACGAGTGCGGGACGATTCAAGCGCTCGATGACACAAGCCATCGTGAACGACTTCCCGCTGCCTGTAACACCAAGAAGTGTTTGATAACGATTCCCTGCCTCGATTCCGGCAACGAGTTGTTCGATCGCCTTCGGTTGATCTCCCGTCGGAGAAAACTCGCTCACAAGCTTGAAACGCTCTGTTACCGTTTTTTCCAACGCGCCCCCTGTGGCGTGTCGAGGATTTCAATTCCTTCCTGAAGCAACGCATCGCGAATACGATCCGCCTCCGCCCAATGCTTGGCTTTGCGCGCCGCTTCGCGCGCTTGCACGAGTGCATCGATGCGCGGATCCCTTTCTTGCGCTGCTTCTTCGAGTCGCGCCGTTGCCAAATCGAGCCCGAGCACACGATCAAATTCCAAAAGCAGTGTTTTGCGTTCAACCTCGGAAAGTGTCGCGTCGTGCACGACTTCCCACGCCACTGCGAGCGCGCGTGGCGCATTCAGATCATCGCAAATCGCTTCTCGAAAACGCGCTTGATACGGCGCAAGTTGCTCCTGCACGCAAACTCCGACGGCATCACGCACTTTGATCGCCTGCGCGAGCAAACGACGATATCCCGTATCTGCCGAGACGATCGCCTCGTCGTGAAAGGCTTGTTGTTGCCGATAGTGAGCTTGCAAAAAGAAATAACGGAACGCGAGAGGCAGGATGCCTTGCGCGACGAGATCGGCGAGCACGAGCACGTTGCCTTTCGATTTCGACATTTTTTCGTGTAGATCTCCCTTGCCGAAGGAAAGAAATTCGTTGTGCATCCAGAACTGGGCCGACGGATGCACTTCGTAGCCACATTCGCTTTGCGCAATTTCGTTCGTGTGATGCACGGCAACATGATCGACACCGCCGGTGTGGATATCGAACTGCGTACCGAGATATTTTGCACTCATGGCCGAACACTCGAGATGCCACCCGGGAAAACCGCGCCCCCACGGTGAATCCCATTCTTGTTGTCGCTTGCTCCCCGGCTCCGCAAATTTCCAAAGCGCAAAGTCGGCCGGATTGCGTTTGCCTTCGACCTTCTCGATGCGCGCGCCAAACTCCTGCGCTTCGAGATCAAGCCGCGCAAACTCGGCATAGCGCGCAAACTTCGCAGTATCGAAATAAATTCCGTCGGTGATGCGATAGGTGTAACCACGCGCCTCGAGTCGCTGTGCGAGCTCGATCTGTTCCGCAATGTGCTCGGTCGCTTTGCACAAAACCTCCGGCTTCAAACAACCTACGCGTTCGCGATCGCGCATCCACTGCGCCGTGTACTCGGCGGCGATCTCTTCGGCGCGCCTTCCGCTGCGCTTGGCGGCAGCTTCCATTTTGTCTTCGCCGGTATCGGCATCGTCGGTCAGATGGCCCACATCGGTGATATTCACGACGTGGGTCACGCGAAATCCTTCCACGAGGCAAACGCGCTTCAAGAGATCCGCAAAGAGCTGCGAACGCAAGTTGCCCAGATGCTGCGGCGCGTACACCGTCGGTCCACAGGTATAAATTCGCAAATGCTCCGGCTCGAGCGGCGTCAAAATCTCTTTCTTACGCGTTCGTGTGTTGTAGAGCACCAACCCCTGCATCCAAATCACCTTTCACAACAACCTTGTTCGGCGGACGCCGCCACGAGCAAAACCACGACCAACGCAGCAATGCCTTCCTTGCGTCCAATCGCACCCAAATGATCCGTACTCGTCACTTTGACGCTGACGCTTCCATGTGTCGATCCGAGAATACTCGCGACATTCTCTTCAATCGCCACCCGATGCGGCGCCAAACGCGGCGCCTGCGCAATCAACGTGGAATCCAGGTTTGCGATCTCAAAACCCCGTTCGCGCACGAGTGCAAGTACGCGTTCGAGCAGCGTGCGGCTATCGACACCTTCTAGTGTTGGATCGGACGACGGGAAATGAGTCCCCAAATCTCCGAGCGCCAAGGCGCCGAGAAGCGCACTCGCAATGGCGTGCAAAAGCACATCCCCGTCGGAGTGACCTTCGAGACCCTGATCGAAGGGCACCGTCAATCCGCCAAGTTTGAGCGGACGTCCTGCCACAAGGCGATGGGCATCGAAACCCTGCCCAATGCGAATTGCAGGAGCTCGGCTGTGCGTCATTTCGATTCCTTTTCTACGCCACGCTTCTCGCGGAAATCCTTTTCGCGTGCCTCGGCGGTTCGGTGCTGCAAGCAGATCTCTGCGAATGCAAGATCGCTCGGCAGCGTAATTTTGATGTTCTCCGCCGAACCTTCGACGACTTGCACCTTGACACTCTTCGTTGTCGGCAATCTCTCGACAAGCTGCGCATCGTCGGTGCCGAGAAATCCTTCGCGCGTCGCCTGAGCCATGGCTTCCTCAAAAAGTGCACGCTGAAAGCCTTGTGGCGTCTGCGCAGCATACAGCTCGTGACGCGGCGGCGTCTCGACGATCGCAGAACCGCATACACGCTTCACCGTATCGCGAAGCGGCGTTGCCAAAATCGCCGCTCCGTGCTCGCGCACCACGGCAATCAACTTCGAAACGTCAGCCGGCTGAACGAGGGGACGCGCGGCGTCGTGAACGAGCACGATCGAAACCTCCGGCCCGAGACTCGCAAGTCCCGCACGCACGGAATCTTGGCGTTCCGCACCGCCAAAGACCGGCGCACAAAGTTTGGGAAGCCGCGCTGCGTCTGCCGTCGATCCCTTCCGTTCCTCTGTGAACGCTTCGCCCGAGATGCGACTACACAACGCTTCGTAATGTGCGATGTCTTGTTTGGCGATGACGGGTATGAGGGCATCGACTTCCGGAACCTCATGCAGAGATTCAAGCGTGTGCAACAAAAGCGGCTTGCCTGCAAGCGGCACAAATGCCTTTGGCACCGAATAACCAAGACGCTCGCCACGTCCTGCCGCAACAATCAAAATGGCAACACTCATAGATTCGAAACATACCCCGCACGCGATGAATTCATTAGACTGAATGCCGAGTCATCACTGCACGAGCAATGATGACGTACGCATTGCACTGTAGCCGAGAAGAAGCGAAGAACGCGACGCGAAAGAAGTTGCTGAAGTTCAAAGGAGAGACGCCGGATGCGCATAAGAAACTCAGTTCGTTCACTCCTGCTACTTGGGTTTGCCTTGGGAATCGCACCCACGTTTTCAAGCTCGGCGCAGGATGCAACCGCGCCCTCAAACGAAACTCAAAATGCGGCAAGCACGGCGAGCGATCCCGCCCCGAACACAAGCCCTCTTGCAGCTCCACCGACGGTAAAAGTGGAGTCAGATGCACGCGATGCCATTCGTGACGACGCACCCATTCTCGACACCACAACGGCCGATCCTCCGACAGCAAGCGCGAATGCAACCTCGACGCTCGAACCAACATCCGTCGACACAAGCACTCCGGAAGCCACCGAATCGACAACACCCACTTCAGCAACGACGGCACCGGAGAATACGCAACCGGCACCTCCCGAAGATGCAGCAACATCGCAAGCCATGGAATCCATGCGCAGTGAACTCCGCGCGGACAAGGATGTGGAGAGCGAGGCGCCACCTGCCGAAGATGCACCTCTTTCGCTTTCACTTGCCGACGCAATTGCGATGGGAATTCAAAACAATCTTCGACTTGAAATCGAACGACACGGACCGCTGATGGCGGACGAAGAATGGAAGTCGCTCGAAGGTGCCTACGATCCGGAGTTTTTCATCGACGGTGGCTATCAAGACATCGACAAGCCGACCGCGAGCGCGCTCGACGGAACGAGCGATCCGGGAAACGCCGTGGTCGAGATTCAACAGTGGGACGGCACAGGTGGCCTGCGTGGGCTGATTCCGGGGCTCGGAGCACAATACAAACTCGCCTATGAGGCGGCACGCACGGAAACCAATTCGCGAATCTCGCGTCTCTCTCCGCAATATCGAACGGGGCTGTACGGCGAACTTACGATTCCGCTCCTGCGAAATTTGATTTGGAACAAACCCTGGACGGCAGTGCGCATGGCGCGTGCGGCATATCAAGCCGAAAACGAACGATTCCGTGGCACGTTGATGGACACCGTACTTGAAATTGAAAAGGCATATTGGAATCTCATTGCAACGGCAGAGAAAAAACACGTTGCGGAAAAAAGCCTCGAAACTGCACGCGCACTGCTGCACCAAAGCGAAATCCAATACGAAGTCGGCGTGATTTCGCGCGTGGAAGTGACGGAAGCCAAGGCCGGTGTTGCCGAACGTGAAGTGAACTTGATCCGCGCCAAAAACACATATCGCTCAGCACAGGATCAATTGCTGCATCTGACGATGGCGCAGGAACTTCGCACGAACCCGGCTCGAACCATTGCACCGACGGATGCGCTCGATCAATACACGCCGTACACGCTGGATCTCGAAGTCGCAATCCAAAAGGCAAACGAGAATCGACCTCAACTTGCGGAATCCCAGTACGAAATACGCCGCCTCGAATTCCTGCTCAAACACGCCAAGAATCAGCGTCTCCCACAACTCGACGTTTCGGGACGCTACGGCTACGAAGGACTCTCGGGCAAAGCAAATCCGAATATCCCACCGACGATTCCTCCCGCACCGCCACTCGTTGTTCCTGAAAGCTACGCCGACTCGCACGATGACTTCTTCCGCCGCGACGGCAACCGACAATGGGCAACACGTGGCACCTTTTCGATTCCGCTCGGCAATCGCACTGCATCCCATCAGGTTTCGAAAACCGAATACGAGCTTCACAAAGCGAAGACGCAACAGCGCTACCTCGAGCAACAGATCGTGCTTGAGGTGCGCGATGCAACACGCAACCTGCAATCCGCACTTGAGGGAATCGAAGCAGCCGAACGCCGCCGCCAAGCCGCCGAGGAACAATTGCGCGCGGAACGACTACGCTTGGAAAATGGTGAATCGACGCCGTTCGATGTGCTTCAACGCGAACGCGATCTGGTCGCTGCCGAGAGTGAAAAAATTGCCGCACTGCAACTCTACCGAAACTCCGATGCGTCACTCGATTACGCGCAAGGCACGATCTTGAAGAATCGCAACATCCATCTCGAAGAAGCCGGCGCGCTGCACTAGGCTCGGGCAGGTTTTGTTTTTGGCTTTCCGTCCTGCTTTGCATCGCGTCGTAGCTCGAGGAAGACGAAAATCGGCGACGCGATATAGATCGAAGAATACGTTCCCACGGTAATACCAATCACCATCGCCAGCGCGAAGGGTCGAATCACTTCACCGGCGAGAAAAAGCAAAGCCAGCACAGCAACCAAAGTCGTCAGCGACGTCAGCAAAGTGCGCGAAAGCGTTTGATTGATGCTTTCGTTGACGACGGAGATCAGATCCACCTTGGTGCGCAGCTCCATATTCTCACGGATCCGATCGAAGACGATAATCGTGTCGTTGATGCTGTAACCCACAATTGCAAGGAGTGCGGCCAGCACCTGCAAATCGAAGGGGCGCCCCAGAATCACGAAAATGCCGGAGGTGATCAGAACATCGTGCACCAGCGCAACGATGGCACCCGGTGCAAAGCGCGGATTGAAGCGAAATCCGATGTAAATCAAAATCAAAATGCAAACGTACGCAAGAGAGCGCAATCCATCGCGCCGCAACTCCGCACCCACCTTCGGACCCACGAACTCGACGCGAAGCTCTCTGCCCGTCTCCAGAGCACCAATTTGTGTCACGACCTTCTCGCGCAAAGCCTGGACACGCTCGCCATGCTCGCCTGGCTCATCCTTGAACCGCACCAGAAATTCGTTGTCTTGCGCTGCGCCATAGCGCACCACCGAAACTTCTTGGAAACCAAGGTCCGACACTATACTGCGTAGACTCTCGTCCTCCACCTTGACGCCTTGCGCAAAGCGATACTGAACTTCGGTGCCACCTTGAAAGTCGACGCCGAACTGCAGCCCATTCACTTTGAGAAAGACTGCGGACAGCAGGAGTAACCCTCCCGAAAGCGCAAAGCAGATTTTCCGCTTCGAAAAGAAATCGATTTTGGTATTGGGTCGAATGATTTCAAACACGTTGTTGATCCTTTAGATCGACAGATCTTTGACGAGGCGCTGGCCCGGGTAGATGTGAAACAAAAGCCGCGTGATCACCACCGCAGCAAAAACGCTCGTTACAAGTCCGATGGCGAGCGTCACGGCAAACCCCTTAATGGGACCCGTGCCGTAGGAATACAACACGATTGCCGCAATCAGCGTCGTGATGTTTGCGTCGAGGATCGTCCACAGCGACCGATGGAAACCGGATTCGATCGCGGCACGCGGCGTCTTGCCCACGCGCAGCTCCTCGCGAATACGCTCGAAGATAATCACGTTGGAATCCACAGCCATACCGACGGTGAGCACGAGTCCTGCGATGCCGGGCAT
This sequence comes from Geobacter sp., assembly GCA_018262735.1. Classification (GTDB taxonomy): domain Bacteria; phylum Myxococcota_A; class UBA9160; order UBA9160; family JADFDR01; genus JADFDR01. The sequence goes on along the minus strand of JADFDR010000038.1, from coordinate 5,457 downwards.
CGTCAGCGTCGCTCCAAACTGCGACATCACGCCGAGCAACATCGTCATATTCGCAACCAGGGCAATGCTGGCATACACTCCGGAGAGTCGATAATAAAGGATCATGAACAAGACCACAGCGATCGATCCAACGATGCTCGCATACCCTCCCAAGCGAATCGAATCCGCACCCAGCGCAGGGCCAATGATGCGCTCCTCTTCGATCGTGATCGGAATTTTGAGCGAACCCGAAGTAAGAATCACCGAGAGCGTATTCGCTTCTTCCGTCGAGAAATTACCTTCGATCACGCCGCGCTTGCCGATCACAGCGTTCACGCGTGGCGCACTCACGACATTGCCGTCGAGAATGATCGCTAGCAGCTTGCGAGAACTCTCCGAAGCAGAATAAGCCTGCTCGGTCAGCTTGCGAAAAATTTCCGTCCCTTCCGGCCCCCAGGTAAATTCCACGACAGGACCACGCGTCGGATCAAACGCCACCCGCGCATCTTCGAGTTTGTCGCCGGTGATCCCCGCTTGCTTCGGAACCCAGAATGCATAAAGCACCTTGCCATACATTTCGCCAGGCGCGGGGCGAGCACGCTCATACACCAATTGATGTGTTTCGGTCTCCGCAGTCGAAGCGCCGGTTTCCGCATCCACACCCTCGATCAAGGCATCGCCGAATTGATTCTTGAGTTCCTTGATCAAAGCCTCCGGGCTCTCGGCGGCTTGTTCCACGACCTTGAATTCAAGAAAACCACCTTGTCGCAAAAGCCGCTGCGCACTTTCGCGATCGAGCTTTCCGCCCGGAATCTGAACCAGAATCCGATCGTCACCCTGACGTGTAATCACGGAATCACCGACGCCTTCCTTCGGATCATCGATACGACGACGCAACACCTCGAGTGCTTGCGTCATGCCGCGCTCGTCGACCGCCTTGATGGCGTCACTTGTCAGTGTCACCTCCATCTGCAGGTTGTCGCGCTCCACGATCGTCAGCATTTTTTGATCTTTGAGATACGCCTTCATCGAATCTTTTGCGGCATCATTCGCAAACACGAGATCGATCGCGCGAGCCTCTTTGTTCACTTTGGCGCTCGTCAGCGCATCCTTCTTATCCGCGAAGTGCGCTTCAATCGCACTTTTTTGATAATCGAGCTCATTGAGCACGGCCTGATCGAGCTTGACGCCAAGCACCCATTGAAAGCCGCCCTGAAGATCGAGCCCCAAGCGAATCGCAGAGTCGGGGTAGTACCAATGCTTTTCACGCAAATCTTTTGGAATGAAATTCGAAACCGCGAGATACGTAAAGAAAAACACCACCGCGAGTACAGACAGAGCGCGCCAACGCAAACTCACGACTGCTCCCCCTTTGGCTCCGTCGTTTCCGCCGTTTGCTTGCGCCCGATGTGCGCACGATCGACTTTGATGCGAACCCGCTCGCCCGTCTTGAGCGCGGCGATTTCAAGCGTAAGTACGTCGTCGGTCACGCCCGTCACCACGCCATGAATCCCTCCGTCGGTGACGACCGTCTCGCCTTTCTCGATTGCCTTGAGCATCGTTGCGCGCTCTTTCTGCTGCTTTTGCTGCGGGCGAATCAGCAGAAAATAGAACACGAAAAAAATCAAAACGAATGGCAAAAACTGCATCAAGAGCGGCGGCTTTTCCGCAGCCTGCAAAATCATTCCCGCAACACCCACCATGCTTCGATCTCCTACATCGCTATCAAGAAACGGTTAAACTTTTCTGTGTCTATGCCCACGCACCATTGCGTTCAATGGCTCATGCGATTCAGCGTGGTCCCAGGGTAGAACCATGCCAAAATCTCGCGATAGTTAGCACCTTTCTCCGCCATGGCACGTGCGCCCCACTGACTCATCCCAACGCCGTGGCCGTATCCGGAACCCACGATCAAAAAACCTTGCTCAGCCGAACGCAACTCGAACGTCGTGCTCTTCACCACCGACGATCCGAGCGCCGCACGAAATTCTTTTGCGCTCACTTCTTCCGCGCCATACGAACCACGGATCCAAATCTTTTCTGCGCGGCCGCTCGCCGAATAATCAACGACGCGCCACTCGAGGATTTCTCCCACCTCGATCTTGCGTTTTGCAAGTGCCGTTCGCAGCGCAACCTCGGAAAGAGTGACACGCCAGTATGTATCCGGAGAATCCCACTCTTCCTCGACGTCGCGGCTCACCAGATATGGAACGGATTGCCCCCAAACTTCTTCTGCACTCGCCGTCGTGCCACCGGAGGCCGAATGATAGACGGCAAGAATAGGTTTTCCATCGAATGCGAGAAATTCTCCCTGCGTTTCCTGAACAATCCGCTTGGCTTTGGCACTTGCCGCACTCACGCCGCCGTAGACTTGGCTCGTCACGTCCGATTTCACGTCATACGATCGTCGACCGCTTCGCGAGCGCTCGTACAAGGCATAAGTGCGGGCGACGACCGCTTGCGCACGCAGCATTTCGTCATGCCAGGTGTGATAAGCCTCGAGCATCAAAATGCCGGAGATGTAAGTCTCGATGGGAACTTCATTGATCACTTGTACGCCTTGGCTACTGCGCGCAAGCACGATTGCGCCCCAATAGCGCTCCGCCGAGAGCTGCGCGCCCTGAACACGAAAAGGCGTAGATCCAGCATTGAAACGATGTTCTGTTTTTGCAGGCGATCCGTTGATTTTCATTCCACCCGAAACGGATTCAATGAGCACCGTCGAGGCTCCAAGGCTTCCCCCCGAAAGACGGATCGGTTGTGAAGTTTCCACCAAGAGCACGCGAATGGCGGATTCGGCGAACGCCGACGATGCAAAACCCCATTGCACGACCAAAAGAACGACTGAAAAAAGACTCGAAGCCCACAAGGTCCGTCGCCGTCGGAGCACGCCGCTCATCGATCGCTCCCCCTCGCCCATGGAAAGATCCATGCAACGGCCCACGGTAAAGATTGACGACAGATCTCCGCGCAAAGTTCCACGACAAAGCCGACGCATCACCGATCGCTGCTCGCTCGCTTTGACTCTCCGTTAGCGCGAAGCCGCGCGCTTGAGCTCCTCGACGCGATTGATTCGCTCCCACGGAAAACCCGCATCTTCCCGGCCAAAATGCCCGTGATACGAAGTGGCACGATAAATAGGTCGCAAAAGATCGAGCTCCGCGATAATGCCCCGCGGCGTCAGATCGAACACATCGCGTACCAAGTGATCGAGCTTCTCGTCATCGATCGTGCCCGTACCAAACGTGTCGACGCGAATCGCCACCGGTTCGGCAACGCCAATCGCATACGCGATCTGCACTTGGCAACGGCGCGCAAACCCCGCAGCAACGATGTTCTTTGCCACCCAGCGCGCAGCATACGCCGCACTGCGATCAACCTTCGACGGATCTTTGCCCGAGAACGCGCCTCCGCCATGAGCACCCATACCACCATATGTATCGACGATGATCTTGCGCCCCGTAAGTCCCGCATCGCCCATCGGGCCACCCACCACGAAGCGCCCCGTCGGATTGACGTGATAAACCGTGTTGTCATCGAGCAGTTGCGCCGGAAGCGCCACTTTGCAGATCTTTTGGATCACATCTTTTTCAATTTGATCATGCGAAACATCTTCCGAGTGTTGTGTGGACAAAACAATCGTGTGTATGCGAGCCAACCGATCTCCCTGATATTCGAGCGTCACCTGCGATTTGGCATCCGGCCGCAAATACGGAATCTCGCGGCTCGTGAACATGGCGCGGTGTTGCTCGATCAAACGATGCGCAAAGCGAATCGGTGCCGGCATCAGCTCGGGCGTCTCGTCGCACGCAAAACCAAACATCATGCCTTGATCGCCGGCGCCCTGCGCGTCGTACAAACCCGCCCCTTCCGTCACGCCTTGCGAAATGTCGGGCGACTGGCGACCAAGCGCCACCATCACCGCACACGTGCTGCCATCAAAACCCATCTCCGAACTGGTGTACCCGATCTCCGTCACGACGCTCCGCACGAGCGGTGCGATGTCGACACGAGCCTGTGTCGTCATCTCGCCAAAGACAGTCACGAGCCCGGTCGTGGTCATCGTCTCACAGGCAACGCGCGACTTCGGATCCTGCGCGAGCATGGCATCAAGCACAGCGTCCGAAATTTGATCGCACATTTTATCCGGGTGACCCATCGAAACCGATTCCGACGTAAAAAGCGAAGTACGTGCCATGAAATTTCTCCAATCCTTTTTGCAACTTGTTTGGGTTTTGAGCGCTTGCCGCGATCGGCGCGCATTGTAGGGAAGCCACTTTTGGCAAGCAACGCAGCGCTACGGACTCCCCTGCGTAGCCAACGCGAATCATGCCCGCAAAGTGGATTCCAATTCTTGTTCGATGATGGCACCGAGCGCCGCCACCGCTTCCTTGGCATCTTCCCCCGCGGCGCGAATCACGAGCACCGTGCCACGCGTTGCCGCCATCGAAAGCAAAGACAACACGCTCGTCGCACTCATCCACTCACTACCGCCTTGGCGCGAAACCCAAATTTCCGAGCGAAACTTTCCCGCCGTCGCTGCAAACTGCCCCGCCGGCCTTGCGTGCAACCCGAGCTCTCGGCGCACGGTAAAAATTCCTTCTACGTCATATCTCGAAATCACAGTTGATCTTCCGGAAGCAGTTCGCTCGCCACCGAAATGTTTCGCTGGCCGTAGTTTTTGATGAAACGTGCAAGTTCGTCGAGAGGCTTGTTCTCTTTCATCGTCGCAAGCTTGATGAGCATCGGAAGATTGACGCCGGTGACCACCTCGACCTTGAATTCCTTTAAGAACGAAAGGCTGATATTCGACGGTGATCCGCCAAACATGTCGGTCAAAATCAAAACGCCTTTGCCTTGATCGGCGTCTTTGATCGCGGTCGAAATGGCGTAACGCATCTCGTCGATCGACTGTTCTGGCTCGACGGCGACTGCATAGAACCGAGGCGCCTCGGGCACAATCAGCGTAAGTGCCTGCAAAAACTGCTCGCCAAGCCCGTAATGCGTCACGATCACAACGCCAATCTCCATCACGTTTTCTCCACGTCGCGATGTGTCACATTCACTTCACGCCCAGCTTTCCGGAACATCTCACCAACCCAGTTCGCAATCGTCACCGAGCGATGCTTACCGCCCGTGCAACCGATCGCGATCGTAAGATACGCCTTCCCCTCTGCGTCATACAGAGGTAACAGAAAATTCAACATCCTGTTCAGGTGTTCGAGAAATTCCTGCGTTCGCGGCGACTCCAGCACATAGTTGGCGACGGCATCCTCCAAACCCGTGCTATCGCGCAGATGCGATTCGAAGTAAGGATTCGGCAAGAACCGCACGTCGAACAAAAGTTCGGCGGCTTGCGGCGGGGAATAGCGAAACCCAAAGGAAATCACATTCACTACCGTCGATCGTTTTTCGTCGGTGAGCTGCCGGATGATTGCTTCCTTGAGTTGGTGAACGTTCAAATTCGACGTATCGAGT
>JADFDR010000037.1 GCA_018262735.1 Geobacter sp. | reverse complement strand
GTTGCTTTTTCTTCGCTGCTTTTTTTGTGGCCATGGAGTTTGACGCACAGTGCAGATGGATTGCACGCGTATGTAAAGTAAGGAGTCAGGATGTCCAATCGACATCAAAATGTGTCGAACTCATGGAACGCTTTGGCGGCACCGAGCGGATTGTGTTTGGTTGCCTCAACGACACGCATCTTGGAAGAGTTTGCATCGCTCGCAGCCGAGGAGATTGTCCTCGAACGCATCGCTGCACTCGACGATTCTCCTTCGACACCGAAAGGTGTATGCAGGCTCGAGGCCGTTCGTGAGCGGCCTTGCGTGATTCTTTTCGACGCGACTTTGGCAAAGCCGACGAATGTGCTCGAGCAGCTTGCGCATTTGCCAGAGCACTGCGTTTTGCTTGCGTGCGATGCGGATGCACGCAAAGTCGCTGCGCAAAGCACGCGATTTTTTTTGTTGCTCGAAGCCTCCGACGCGGAAGCGCGTTTGCAATCCGTGCGAGCGGCGGCGCTGCATTCGTTGGCGCTTCTTTCGGCGGAGCGTGCCCGCGAGCAGTGCGCACGAATGAGCGGCGATCTCGAAACGCTCAACCGGATTGGAATGGCGCTCATGAGCGAGCGCGAGCCGGATCGTTTGCTTGCGATGATTCTCCACGAGGTACGGCGCTTGACGAACAGCGACGCGGGGAGTCTGTATCTCGTCGAAGAACAGCCGGACGGCGCGCGCATGTTGCGATTTTTGCTTACGCAAAATCATTCTCTTCCCGAGATCGCAGTGCCCGAATTTGCGCTTGCGATCGATCACCGCAGTCTTGCGGGGTATGCGGCAGCGACGGGGCAGGCCATCGCACTCGAAGATGCGTATCAAATTCCCGCAAGCGCACCGTACACGTTTCATCGCGAATTCGATCAGAAGTTTGGCTATCGCGCGAAATCGATGCTCGTGGTGCCGATGCTCGATCATCGCGGCGATACCGTCGGTGTGCTGCAGCTCGTGAATCGAAAACGCGATCCGCAGGCCGTGGTCCGCGACGAAGCGACCGCCACAGAAAATGTGATTGCCTATACACAACATGAGGTCGATCTGGTGCGATCGCTTTCGGGGCAGGCTGCGGTTTCCATCGAGAACAGTCGCCTGTATCAATCGATCGAAGCGCTTTTCGAGGGATTCATCAAAGCGGCGGTGATTGCCATCGATCAGCGCGATCCGACGACCTCGGGCCATTCGGTGCGCGTGGCAGAGTTGACCTGCGAGATCGCGGTGGCCATCGATCGCGTTTCGAGCGGAACCTTTCGCGATATCGGTTTTCAGCGCGAGCAGTTGCGCGAGTTGCGCTATGCGGCATTGTTGCATGATTTTGGCAAGGTAGGCGTACGCGAAGAAGTGTTGGTCAAGGCGAAAAAGTTGCCACCTCTTTTGCATGAGCGTTTGGTGGCGCGCTTCAAGCTTTTGCGTTCGCTCGCCCAAGGACGTTTCCACGAAGCGCAAGCGAATTATTTGCGCGCGAACGGTCACGCCGATTTTGAAATTTTCCTGACGGCGTTACGCGCAGAATATGAACAGGAGCTGCAGCGGATCGATCGCTTTTTTGCAGCGATCGAAGAGGCCAACTTGCCGCGTGTGCTTCCGGAGCGCGCTGCAGATGCCTTGAGCGAGATTGCCGGTTTTGCATTTCGCGGACTCGATGGCGTTGTAGAGCCGTATCTCACCGACGAAGAAATGCGTTTTCTTTCGATTGCGCGCGGTAGCCTGAATGACGCGGAACGTCGTGAAATCGAGTCGCACGTTTCACAGACGTTTCGTTTCCTCGAACAGATTCCGTGGACGAAAGAATTGTCGCGCGTTGCCGAGATCGCCTATGGCCATCATGAGAAGATCGACGGATCGGGTTATCCGCGCGGTCTTGCGGGCGAAGCCATTCCTTTGCAGTCGCGGATCATGACGGTGTCGGACATCTTCGATGCGTTGACGGCGAGCGACCGTCCGTACAAGGCGGCACTTCCGTACGAGCGCGCCCTGGACATTCTCGCGATGGAAGCCAAGCAAGGCAAGCTTGACACCGAAGTGTTGCGCGTTCTGATCGAGAGTCGCGCTTACCGAAAAATCCTCGAGCAAGATTGGCGCTCGCTTTAGCGTGCGGGTGCGCGTGTTCGGACGAGCGGGCGGTCGCCCCGCGCTTGCCCTCAAGGAGTCAACACAAAATTGCGTCTAGCGCAGTGATCATGGTTTTCCAGAATGCTCAAGAAAGGAAATTGCAAAGAGCCTCTGCTCTATTTCGTTTTTCGAGTGCTTTTGCAAACCAAGGCCGATGTTCTCCGTCGGCGAGAAAGCAACTCGCATTTTCAAAGCGGAATGGATCCGGAACTTTTTAGATGACGGACACGCGAGCGCCCGCGTAGCTCGAAGCTTCGCTCAGGGTTGCGGCGTTTTGCAGTTCGCGCTCTTGCGCAAGTTCTTGGACGTAGAGGCGTACGCGCGCGTCTTCCGCGAGGAGTTTCTTGCACGATTCGGCGGGCAGTGCGAGTGCGAAACATTTTTGAGTTGCGATGACGTTTGCGCCGGCGCTGCGGCTTGTGAGTACGGAAACTTCGCCAAAGACGTCGCCGGCTTGCAAGGTGGCGAGCTTGGTGTTGGTCGTATCGGTTTTGCGCACGACGTCGGCGGAGCCGCTGAGCAGGATGTACATCGCATCGGCATCGCGACCTTGCTCGATGATCGTTGAGCCCTTCGGAATTTCGAGAAACGAAAAGAGTGCCGCCAGTCGCTGTCGCTCTTCGCGAGGAAGTTGTTTGAAGAGCCGATTGGTTTTGATGAGGCGTTCAATCAAGCGATTGCGCAAGAACTGCAACACTGCACGCAGCGTCGAAGGCTCTTGTTGAATCAGCGAGTTGATCACGGCTCGGTGTACAACGAGGAGCTTGGTCTCGACGAGAGCCTTGATCGTTGCATTGCGCGGCTGGTCGGTGAGGAGTGCGATTTCACCGAAGAAATCATTTTCCTCAAGCACTGCGAAGCGTGTCCCGTCGGCGATCGCCGCCACGGCACCTTCGACGACGACATAGAGTGCATCGCCGGCATCGCCTTGCTCGAAGAGCGTTTCGTCTTCATGCAATTCGAGTAGAACCGTTTTGTTGATGAGCCGCGTGAGTGCCGGTTCCGTGAGCGCCGAGAAGAGGGGAACCTTGGGGATGGCGCTTCGCGCGGAGGCTGCATCGTCTTGATTGCTTTTGGATGTCGGTGCGTTCTCTGCGCCGAGTGCGCTCTGCGTGCCAAAATCGAAGGGAACGCTCGAACCCGTGTCGAGTTCCAACTCGAAGTCGCTATCCGAGGAGTCGAATTCGAGCGGAATCGCGCCGAAGTCATCCTTGGGAACGGGTGCTTGCACACGCGGTGCTTCGCTGCTCGTGGTTACGGCTTCCGAGAGTTCGATCTCGTCGATCGCCGCGTTTTCTTTCGCAAGCGTGGGCGCAATCGTGTTCGCGAGTTTTGCCGTGAACGGCGAATGAGTGGTTTCTTTTTTCTGGCTCGCGTGTAGCGCAGCCAATTTGGTCTGCGTTTCCGAGTGAGCAGGGTTCAAGACGAGGATGCGTTTGCAAACCGCGATGCCTTTGAGCAAGAAGCCGCCCTGCGAATAGATCTCGGCAGCGATCATCAACGCAGCAATTTCTTTGTCCTTGTCGCCAAGCTTCGCATAGATTTCTGCGCGCTTCTGAGGCCAGGTCGCCTCCTTGGGTTCGAGCGTCTGCAGCGTCGCATAGTGCTCGAGCGCGTCTTTGTGTTTGCCCTTACGCAGAGCCGTAGCGGCATCGTTTTTGACTTCTCGCGGATCTGGTTTTTTGCTCTTGGCCACGGTGATTTCGACCCCTAGAATCGCGCGCCGCACGGGTCGCACGTTTTTTGATTTCCGCATACTATGCCAGAAATTTGGGGTGCCCCAACGCCGAACTGTGGTAAACCAAGGCCAGATTTTGGGCCGTCTTTGACCCACCATGTTCATCCTTTGCAGAGAGTGGATCCGGGTAGTGCATGGTGGAATGTCGCAACCATGTGAAGTGGTGCGACGAAACTGCGCGATTCGAAAACGAAAGGAGCAGTCGAGAATGATGCAAAAGAGAAAGAGTGGGAAGGTGGCTGGACGTGCCGCGCGCGCGCTCGCCGGGCTTGGCCTTGCGTTGATCGTGAGCGTCGGCGGGTCTCTTGCGCGAGCGGATGTCACGTCGGAAGACGAACCGCAGGCGATCTCCGAATCGGGCGCTTCCATGGAAGAGAGTGTGCCTGCATTGACGCCCGAGGCTCCGTCACTTCCGGAAGTCACTACGAATGTGGCGTCGAGCACTGCTCAAGCCACCAACGAGCATGATGCGCATGCGCCCGTCGACTATTGGTCGCTGCTCCTCGTTCTTGTGCTCGCCACGTTCATCGGGATCGGCGTGATCGGTCGCGTGTCGCGGCTTTTGCATACGCCACTCATGTCGCTTACGAATGCCATCTCGGCGATTGCGGTGGTGGGCTCGATCGTTGTGACGGGTGCGGATTATCCGCTCGAGATTCGCATGTTCGGCGCGGTGGCTCTGTTCGCATCGATGACGAACATCGTGAGCGGTTTTTTGATTACGGATCGCATGCTGCGCATGTTCAAGCAGAAGCGTGGGGGCGCTAAGCAATGACACATCATATTGTACAGCTCTCCTATGTATTGGCGGCGATCCTTTTCATCTTTTCCTTGTACTGGATGAACGATCCCAAGACGGCGCGCCGTGGCGTGTTCGCGGGCATCTTCGCAATGTTTCTTGCGGTGGTCTCGACCTGGATTCAACCCGGGATCATTCATCACGATTGGATCCTCGTTGCGATCGTGCTCGGCTTTGTCGTCGGTATTCCGCTGGCCATGGTGCCGCTCACGGCGGTGCCGCAGCGAACCGCGCTTTCGCATGCCTTCGGTGGTCTCGCAGCTGGTTTGGTCGGTGCAGCCAAGTACTACTTGTGGTCGGGAGAAGGTTCCGAGCAGCTCACGACGTTCCGCATGACGGCGATCGTGGCCGAGGTCATTCTTGGTTTTCTGACGTTGACGGGAAGCTTGCTTGCGGCCGGCAAACTGCAAGAGATCAAATGGATTCCGCAACGTCCCGTGACGTATCCGCTGCAGAACGTGAGCAATATTTTGCTTTTGCTCGCGGCGGTCGGACTCGGTGCGCTTTTGGTGATGGATCCGACGGGACCGTGGGCGAAGTTTGCGTTTCCTGGGATCATCGTGCTCGCCATGATCTTTGGTGTGTTGCTGATCATTCCGATCGGCGGCGCCGACATGCCGACGGTAATTTCGATCTTGAATTCGTATGCGGGGCTTGCAGCGGTGGCGATGGGTTTTGTGCTCGACAACAAACTCCTGATCGTCGCGGGTGCGCTCGACGGATCGAGCGGTCTGATTCTTTCGATCATCATGTGCCGCGCGATGAATCGTTCGTTTACGAACGTCTTGTTTGGTGCGTTTGGTCAAGTGACTGCAGCGAAAGCCGATGGCGAAGAGCGCGTGTACAAGTCGGAAACGATCGAAGGCGCGGCGCAAGTGCTCGAACAGGCCGAACTCGTCGTCATCATCCCGGGTTACGGGATGGCCGTGGCGCAAGCGCAAAATCGCGTGCGTGAGTTGTACGATCAACTCGTCAAGCGTGGCATCACGGTGAAGTTTGCGATCCATCCGGTGGCCGGGCGCATGCCTGGACACATGAATGTGTTGCTCGCCGATGCGGACATTCCGTACAACGACCTCGTCGAGATGGATGAGATCAATTCGGATATGCCGCAATGCGACGTGGCGCTCGTGATCGGAGCCAACGACGTCGTGAATCCGGCGGCGCGCTACGACAAATCGACGCCGATCTACGGCATGCCGATCATCAACGCTGACAAAGCCAAGACGGTGTTTGCGATCAAGCGCAGCAAAAATCCGGGTTTTGCGGGCATCGACAACGAGCTGTACTTCCAAGACAACACATTTATGTTATTTGGCGATGCGAAGGCGGTCGTCGGTGATCTTGCGAAGCAACTCTCGGGCGGCAGCGGAATGCATTGAGCGAGGCGTGCCGGTTCGCGACGCTTTCGGCGGTGTGCCTTCGGTGCGAAGTGACATTCTCGATGCAGTGGAAGACAAGTGGATCAGGCGAGACAAGGCTTCGTTCGGTCGAGTGTGCGCGGTGTGCTGCACTTCCTCTGAACGAAGAATGGAAAGCGAAGAAGCGAACCCAGTGAAGGATCGACGCAGCGGGTCAATGCGGCATCGTCGTGCGTCGGCAAAGAGGACAGGAGTGATGCGATGAAGATTGGTGTTCCGACGGAAATTCAGCCCGGCGAGCTTTGCGTTGCTCTGACGCCAGCGACCACCAAACAGATCGTGAAAGCGGGCCTCGAAGTTTTGATCGAGGCGGGCGCGGGACAACGCGCAGGCTTTCTCGATGCCGAGTATCAGGCCGAAGGCGCCACGATTCTTCCGTCGCGCGAGGATGTGTTCAAGAACGTCGATGTGATTTTGCAGATGAAATCCTTTGGTGCAAATCCGCAAACCGGCGAGCGCGACCTCGCTTTGTTGCGCAGCGGCCAAGCGGTCATCGGTTTTTCCGATCCTCTTGGTGCGCCGCAGGCGGCGAAGACGCTCGCGGAGCGCGGGGTCATGGCATTTTCGATGGAACTGATTCCGCGAATCACGCGCGCTCAGAGCATGGATTCGCTCTCGTCGCTGGCGACGATTGCGGGCTACAAGGCGGTGTTGCTTGCAGCCAATGCGGCGCCGCGTCTTTTTCCGCGACTGATGACGGCGGCGGGTACGGTGGCTGCGGCACGCGTGCTGGTGATTGGAGCGGGCGTAGCGGGTTTGCAAGCGATTGCGACGGCCAAGCGGCTTGGTGCGATCGTGGAAGCGTATGATGTGCGCGCTGCAGTGAAGGAGCAGATTGAAAGTCTCGGCGCGAAGTTCGTCGTGCTCGATCTCGAAGCGGGCGATGCGGAAGACAAGGGCGGTTACGCCAAGAAGCAAGACGAAGAGTTTTACCGACGGCAGCGCGAGCAGATGGCGAACGTGGTCGCGCGCAACGACATCGTGATTACGACCGCGGCGATCCCGGGTCAGCGCTCGCCCTTGCTCGTGACAGCTGACGCAGTTCGGCGTATGGCTCTTGGCTCGGTCATTGTCGATCTGGCATCCGAGCGCGGCGGCAATTGTGAGCTCACGCGCGCCGGAGAGACGATCGTTGAGCACGGTGTCACGATTCTTGGGCCGCTGAATATTTCGTCGACGATTCCGTATCACGCGAGCCAGATGTACGCGAAAAACATCACGACGCTGCTTTTGTATCTCGTCAAGGAAGGCAAGCTCGTGCTCGACGCAGAGGACGAAGTCGTGGCCGGGACGCTCGTTTCGCGGGATGGCCAGGTCGTGCATCCGCGCCTGCGACAAATGCTCGGTCTGACGGCGTAGCTTTCTCGAGTGACACTTTTCCGAGTCTCCTAGAACTTGAAGCCTTGGATGCTCGCGCGTAACGCCTCGGATTGATTGGCGAGATTCTGCATCGCGGAATCCATGCGCTTCGTCGAATTTTCATTTTCTTGCGTGCGTTCGAGCAGGGCGGCGAGCAGTGTCTCGGTTTTCTTGCAGGCTTCAAATTGTTCGCGCAGCGCTTCGTGGATGCCGGTGACTTCTTCCTTCACGTTCTCGAGATTCTTTGCGATGTAAGTCGTGCTTTGGCCTTGTTGCTCGGTCGTGACGCCGACGGTGTGGGTCATCTCTTCGAGTGTTTCCGAAACATGCAAGACGGTGTTTGCAGCGCGAGTTTGGCTTTCGCTGGCTTGGTGGATGCTGCGCGCGTCGGCACTCACGCGCTCGATGAATGCCGCTGCGTCTGCGGCGAGTCGTGTGTGTTCGCGCACGAGTGCGGCGATTCCGTCGATTTGTTCGTGACTCTTTTGTGCAGAGCCGGTAATGCGTTCGAGGGCGACGCCAGCGGAACGAGATAGCTCGACACCATGCGCCACATTCTCGACGCCTTGCGAGATCATTTCGATGGCGTGCCCGCTTTGCGTTTGCAGGCCGTGGACGAGCGAGCCAATTTCTTTTGCGTTCGTGGCGACACGCTCGGCGAGATTTTTGATTTCGTCCGAGACGACGGCGAAGGCGCGGCCATGTTCGCCGGCTTGCGCAGAAATGATTGCGGCGTTGAGGGCAAGCAAGTTGGTCTGATCTGCAACGTTGTGAATCACGCTGATAATTTCGCCGATGTTCGTCGTATGCGCGCCAAGCTCGCGAATCACATCTTGAGCTTTTTGCGTCGCTGATTGAATCGTATTCATGCTTTCGATGGTCTGTGCGACTTGATCACATCCTTGTGTAGCCGCTGTCATGACCTCGCGCGACAAGGTGGATGTGACCGCTGCGTTTTGATCGATGCGTTCAATCTGGCGAACCATTGCATCGAGATTGTTCGACGCCTCGGTGACGGCGCCCGAAAGTTGGTCCGTGCGTCGAGCGATATTCTGGATGTCGAGAATCATGTTTTGGATGGCGGCCTTGCTGTCACGAGCTTGTGTCGATAGCGAATGTGTATGCCCATGCAGCCTTTCGGCGACGGTGCGAATTTCGACGGCCGCACTGTTCGATTCTTCGATCGACTGCGAGAGGGAATCGGACGAGGCCGTGATGCCGTCCGATTGCGCGACCACGTTTCCCATGGCATGCGTGGCTCCACGGATGTCCTCGTATTGTGCAGAGGTCACCGAAGAAACATCATGGCTGACGACGGAAACGTCGCGCACGGTCTGATCGACGCGATCGGCGATCGCGGAAACTTTGACGAGTGTGTTGCGCAACGCAATCGACATTTTGTCGAGGGAGCGACTGATTTTTCCGAACTCGTCTTCGGATTCGAAGGTGTCTCCCCGCGAAAGATCGCCACTCGCAATTTGTGCGATATGTGCGCGCAAGCTCTGCATGCTGTCGCGAATGTCTTGCGCGGCAAAGAGGGCGGTCACCAAGGTCAGGAGGCAGACGGTGACCGCAAAAAAGACGATCACACTTCGGCTGGCTTTCGTCTCTTCCAGGACGCGTGTCTTGGTACTGCTTGCAATCAAGAAGCCGCGCTCGGCACCGAGGTCTTGCCACGAAAAAATATGCGGCGTCGACCAGGAGCGCGAATTTCCGCTGTCCGATCCGCTCGTGATGGCATCGTGAATGGCGGCAACTTCGTAGTCGAAGAGCATGCCGCTCGATCCTTCGACGAGCTGCATCGTCTTGACATCGAGGAGTGCGAATTCGATTTCGAACAATTGAAAACGAGTTTGGGCAAGTTGCAGAATTTCCGTCGGAGGAATCTGAGCGTTGCCTTCCTGTTTCGAGGACAAGAGCGTTTTTTCTTGTCGCAGGCCGATCATGTTTTCGACGCTGAGGCGATTTCGCGTCTGCGAGATCGTGGCCACGATCGTGATCGAGATCAACGCGAGCGCAATCATCGTGATCAAAATCTTTCGCGTGAGAGGGAACCAGGGCGCCAGACGATCGCGAATGTCGGGGTCGGACACGGCCGTTGCGAGTTCTTTGCGGAGCGGTTGCAAGGTTTGCTTGGCGGCGACGTAAATCACCATTTGGCTCAAGAAACCGAGCCCGAGAATGTCGAGCATGGCAAGTGTCCAGCTCAAGGTTTCGATGTAGGGGAACTGAATTTTTGCGGCCACGAAAAGCGCAAGGCCAATCAGCGGATAAATCGAAGAGCCGAGCAAGGCAAGTTGTCGTGGGATGCGATTCGCAGCATACAACGTATTGTGTTGCATGGTGGAGTTGGGAGTCGTTGCATTCCCTTCGCGAAAATAGTTTGCGACGGGTGCGAAAATTCTCCGGAGTAGCGCGTAGTACACGATCATGGAGAGCGTGGCGAGAGCGGCCAACACCTGCGCGAGGAAAATCAACTGCGCATGGTCGAGGCGTACGATTTGCAACGTGAAAAGTGTCGCGAATCCGCCCGTAATAGAACCGAGGATCGGCCCTATGCTGTAAAGGCGAAACAACAACTTTCGAGAATGAATCGTTTGTGTGCCCACGGTTGCTCTTTCGGAAATCGCGTTGTTCCGCCTCTTTGCACCCTCTGTTTCGGCTTGAACTTGGCGGCGCAGGGAGCGGAGCAAAATCTTGCTTCTGTGTATCGGTTGAATCTCAGTGGGATTAAGGCGAAAAGGGGCTTTCTTGCAGCTTGCTTGCCTTGTGCAGCGATCGCTTGGCGACTTGTGTGGCGCGGTTTGTCGAGGCGGATTTCGAACGAGGCTTCGTATCTTGCGCCTGTAAGCATTTTTGAGTCGGCGAGAATGTGTGAGTGCAGGTTTTGCATCGTGCGCTTTTCGTCTGCGCTCTTGTGGAAGTCGCTTTGCGTGCGGCGATCGCTTGGCTTGCGCAAGGGTGCGACTTGCCAGTGTACGGTGCGCGTTTTCTCGATTCAGCGTGAAACTTTTGGTAAACCTGCTCGGCTCGAAACACGAACTTCGAGTCTCATCCCCGACGAAAAATCAAGAACGAATGCGCATCGCGCAACGGAGGCAAGGACACAATGACGAACCCCGCAGAGCAATCTTTCGACGCAATCGTAATCGGTGCCGGTTTTGGAGGTGCGTCGTGCGCAGGGCTGCTTGCCAAGCGTGGGCTCAAAGTGCTCGTGATCGAAAAGAATGCGCGTGCAGGCGGCAAAGCGATGAGCATTTCGAAGAACGGCTTTACGTGTAGTCCGTGGGTGATCATCGGTGCGCCGGTGGTGGGCAATCTGTATCAGGTCGTGCTTGACGAACTCGGTGTCAGCGATCTGGCAAAACTTCTTGTACCTGGCACGCAGGGCAGTCTCTTCAAAACTTCGAGCGGCGAATACAAGCGACTGCCGCAAATGCCGGAAGGCGTGACGATGGATCCGAACGTGCTCTTCGATTGGCTCGAAGTTCCGCAAGACGTGCGCGGCAGCACGCTGCAATTCATGGCCGAACTCACGCTGATGCCGCGTGAGCAAGCGCTCAAGCTTCACGGCACTACCTTCGATAGCTGGCTGCGAGCGCGCAATATACCTAAATCGGTGTATGCCTTTCTCGTGAGCCTTTGTTGCGACGGGATGTTCATGGTGCCGGTCGATACGCTCGATGCAGGCGAAGCGATCACTTCGTTGCAAGCGATGTTCTTGCGCAATGGCGGCGTGTTCTGCGAAGGCGGTTGGGGTCGCGTGGCGGAAGCCTATTGCGAAGCCGTGCGCCGCAACGGCGGTACGGTTTTGATGGGCGAGCGAGTGAAAGAGATTTGTGTCGAGGATGGCGAAGTGCGCGGGGTCGTGACGACGAAGGGCACTTATCGCGCGCCGATCGTGATCAGCAATGCGGGCATTCAACCGACGATGCTCAAGCTGATCAAGCCCGAACATCTCGACAAGGCGTATGTGAGTCGCATCAAGAGCTTGGTGCCGTCGTGGTCGCTCGTCGGATATCGCTACTTCTTGAGCGGTCCGATCACGGATGCGCCGTATGGCGTGTTGATCTCGCAGGACAGTCCGTGGAGTCTCGAGCGCTTCAACCAAGCCAAGCGCGGCGAAGCTTCGAAAGAGGGCGTGGTGTATTTCGAGATTCCGTCGAACTACGATCCGGTGTGTACGCCCAAGGGCAAGCACATCGTGCTCACCGGTGCATTTGCGCCGGCAAATCCCGACATGAGCAAAGAAGAGTTGATGTCGTGGGTGAATGCGGGCGAGGAGACGATGTTCAAGGCGTTTCCGCAGATGGAAGGTTTGATCGAGGAAAAAGATTTGTACACGACGAAAGACGTTTCGAATCTCACGCGCGAAGCGACGGTGCCTGGCACCGGCGGTGAGACGATCGGTCTGGGGCAGATCATCGGTCAGTGCGGACCGGATAAGCCGTCGATTCAGGGACCGCTGCGCGGGCTGTATATCGTCGGTGCGGATGCCGGCGGCACGGGTGTGGGTACGCAGATGGCGATCGAATCGGGAATGAACGTGGCGACGGCGGTGAAGCGCGATTTCGAAATGCGACGCGCCAATCCGTGAGAGTGCGTGATAGCGGTGAAACTTTTTTGTGACAGATGTGTTTGCAATCGCTTTTTCGAGGGAGCTCCCTATCCATTCCGTTGCCGAATGCTTTTGCAAAGCCGGGCAGATGTTTTCCGTCGGCGAGAAATACGATTCGCATGGAGAAAGCGGAATCGATCTGAGGCTTCCCGGGTGTCGCGGATCTGTTGCATAAGCGCGAGAAGAAGGTTCGATCTACTTGAGCAAGACGACGTATAAGAGAAAGATGCGAGATCAAAAGGAGGTTTGACATGTCCAAGGTCGCAGTTCTTCTGGCAGATGGTTTTGAAGAGATCGAGGCCATCGCCATCATTGATGTGTTGCGTCGCGCCGAAGTCGAGGTCGATGTGATCGGTGTCGATAAGCTTGACGTGACGGGGGCGCATCGCCTTGGCGTGCGTGCAGACCTCGTGCTTGGCAAGCAGCACGGATTGTACGAGATGTTGATTTTGCCAGGCGGCCTTCCGGGAGCGCACACGTTGCGAGATCACTCCGGCGTGCAGGCCTTGATTGTCGAGCATCACAAAGCAGGGAAATGGCTTGCGGCGATCTGCGCTGCGCCGATCGCATTCGGGAAAGCGCATGTGCTCGAAGGCAAAAAGGCTACCTGCTACCCAAGCTTCGAGAGCGAGCTCACCGGCGCGACGCATGTGACCGATGCGGTGGTGCAGGATGGCAAAGTCATTACGAGCCGTGGGCCTGGAACGGCATTCGAGTTTGCGCTGCACCTGGCAGAAATTTTGCGCGGGAAACAAATTGCCGTCGATGTGCGCAAGGGAATGCTCCTCGCGTAGGCGATCTGCTTCCTTCCGCTGCATGCATACGAATTGATTTTCCACCGACGGAAAACATTCGCTCCGCTTTGCAACAGATCTCCAAAGGCAAACCGGATCCGAGCCTCCCTGGGAAGACATCTCCTTCTTTCAGGTGCCCCGGATCCATTCCGTTTTTCGCGTATTTTCGCAAACAGGGCTGATGTTTCTCTTTTCCGTCGGTGGAAAGTCAACTCGCACTTGTGGAACGGAATGCATCCGAGCCTCCCTCACGCTCTGGGGCTTTGGATTTGCGAGAGATGCGTGGCGAGGTCGGCGTTCGGGGTCGAGAAGGATTCGCGAGTTTTTCCGACGATGGACATGCATTTGGGGAAATGCGGATCGAGCCACTTTGCCGTAGTGCAGCTCGCTTTCGAATCTACGCACAAAGGTGTAGTGCCGTTGTTCCTGTGCGCTGCGGCTTTCAGCGTCGCCAGAAGCTGGGTTGCATCAGAGCAAAGAGCGTAAAGAGTTCGAGGCGTCCGGCGAGCATGCAAAATGTGAGTGTCAGTTTCACGTAGTTGGGAAAATGCGTGAAGGTTTCGACGGGGCCGACGGCGCCGAATCCCGGGCCGACATTGGCCAGGCAAGTGATGGCGGCGCTGAGGGACGATGCAATGTCGTAGCCCGCACTTGCGACAATGCACGAGGCGAGTGCGATCAGCATGACGTAGGCGGCGATAAAGACGCCGATTTCTTCGATGATTTCCGTCGAAACGGTTTGCCCTGCGTACTTGATATTGCGTACGGCGTGCGGATGGGTGAATCGCACGATCGTGTTTTGAATCAGCCGGATGCCCAAAAGTACGCGAAATGTTTTTGCGCCACCGGCGGTGGATCCGGCCATGCCACCGATCGCCATGATCTGCAATAAAATCAAATGCGTGAAGCCTGGCCAGAGTGAGTAATCGGCGGTGACAAAGCCTGTCGTTGTGATGATCGAAACGACTTGAAAGATTGCGAGTCGGAAGCTGTCCCAGGAAAGTGTATGGAATTTTCCGAGTGCGAAGGTGATGCTGATGCTCGCGGCGAGGATGAGTCCGCTGTAAAACAGGAATTCCGCATCGTGATACATCGCGCGTGCTCTGCCTGTGGCGGCGCGATAGAGAAGCACGAAGTTGGTGCCTCCGAGGAACATGAAGAGCGTTGCGCTCCATTCAAGAGCAGGAGAATGAAAGGCAACGAAGGATGCGTCGTGCGTTGAGAATCCGCTCGTTGCGATCGTAGCGAGGGCGTGACAAATCGCATCGAAGACATTCATGCCGAGCATGAAGTAGGTGAGAAATGCACTGAGCACGAGGCCGGCGTAAATGAACCAAAGTCGACGTGCGGTTTCAGCAATGCGCGGTGAGAGTTTGTCGACGGAGGCGCCCGAGGTTTCTGCTTTGAGAAGTTGCATGCC
>JADFDR010000036.1 GCA_018262735.1 Geobacter sp. | reverse complement strand
TGCCGAAATCGTTTCGAAGTGGACAGGAATCCCCGTCAACAAAATGCTTGAAGGCGAACTCGACAAGCTTTTGCAGATGGAAAACAAGTTGCGCTCGCGCGTGGTGGGCCAGGATCAAGCGCTCGCATCCGTCGCGAACGCCGTACGTCGCGCCCGCGCCGGCTTGCAGGATCCCAATCGACCGATTGGTTCGTTCATCTTCCTCGGCCCCACCGGCGTCGGCAAAACCGAAACCGCCCGTGCGCTCGCGGAGTTTTTGTTCGACGACGAACAAGCCATGGTGCGTATCGACATGAGCGAATTCATGGAGAAGCATTCCGTATCGCGCTTGATCGGAGCCCCTCCAGGCTATGTCGGCTACGAGGAAGGCGGCACGCTCACCGAGGCGATACGCCGTCGACCTTACAGTGTGTTGCTTTTCGATGAGATCGAAAAAGCGCATCCCGATGTGTTCAATGTCTTGTTGCAAGTACTCGACGACGGGCGTCTCACCGACGGACAAGGTCGTACGGTCGATTTCCGGAACTGCGTCTTGATCATGACCTCGAACATCGGCAGTCAATACATCGTGGAATTGGGCGAAGGAGAAGACGCGGAAATCGAACGGCGCGTGCTTGACGCATTGCGCGCACACTTCCGGCCCGAATTCTTAAATCGCATAGACGACACAATTTTGTTTCACCAACTTGGCCGCGAACAGATCGGTCACATCGTCACGCTGCAACTCGATCGCGTGCGCGCGCTCCTCACCGAACGACGCATCACACTCGACGTCGCACCGCAGGCGGTGGCATGGCTCGCAGAAAAAGGCTTTGACCCGCAATACGGAGCACGACCACTGAAGCGCGTCATTCAGCGCACCCTGCAAGATCCGCTCGCCATGCAAATTCTCGAAGGAAAGATTCGAGAAGGGAGCCATGTGCAAGTGAGTGTCAAGGCGGGCAGCGACGCGCTGAGCTTCGAAGCCCGTTAAGGCATCTCGCATCCATTCCATTTTTCGAACATTTTCACAAAACAGGGCTAATGCTTTCCGTCGGTGGAAAATCAAGCAGCATTCATGAAGCGGAGTGGATCCAAGGTGTCACAAGAGCAATCAACGCAAAATGGTTTCGCGTGATACGCCAAGACCGGAAGCTTCGCGCGCTTTTTCGAGAATCGGCGCCGCAACAGCACGGGCTCGCTTTGCGCCGTCGCGCAAGACGTCTTCGAGATCTGAGGGACGCTTTTCCCAATCTTCACGCCGCGCGCGCATCGACGCAAAATAATCCATGAGTCGCGCAAGCAAATCCTTTTTGACTTCGCCGTAACCCAATCCGCCCGCTTGCGCGCGTGCAAACATTTCGCGGCGCTCTTCCGCCGTCGCAAAAAGCGACCAAAGCTGAAACAAAGAGGTGTCGGTCGATTTCGAACCTTCCACGGGTGTTGAATCGGTCACGATTTCCATCACTGCCTTTTTGATCGCGCCCGGAGCGCCAAACATGGGAATCGTGTTTGCATAGGATTTGCTCATCTTGCGACCGTCGGTGCCAGGCACGATTGCCACATCGTCGAGAATGTACGGCTCGGGCAGCACAAAAACTTCGTCGTAGGCATGATTGAAGCGCTGAGCGATGTCGCGCGTCACTTCCAAGTGTTGCTTTTGATCCTTGCCAACCGGGACCAGGCCTGCATTGAAAATCAAAATATCCGCTGCCATCAAAACCGGATATGCAAACAAGCCGTGATCGGCCGCAATCCCCTGCTCGATTTTGTCTTTGTACGACACGCAGCGTTCGAGAAGCCCCATCGGCGTCACCGTGCTCAAAATCCAGGCAAGCTCACACACTTCCGGCAAATCCGATTGGCGATACAAAATCGCACGCTTCGGATCGAGCCCGCACGCGAGATAGTCAAGCGCCACGCCTCGACACAATTTTGTGCGGAGCTTCGCGTCGCGCACCGACGTCATCGAATGATAATCGGCGATGAAGTACAACACCTCGGAATGCTTTTCTTGCAACGCGAGATACTGTCGCAATGCGCCAAAATAATTTCCGATGTGTAGCTCGCCCGAAGGTTGCGTTCCCGAAAGCACTCGCATCGCTCATTCCTTTTCTTGTCGTCTCGCTTGGTCGCCTTGCAAAACCGCCGCGCCTCTGCATTCCCTTGCTCTCGACCTGCGCCGCGCGACGACTCTGCCTCACCCAACGCGAGCATGCAGACACTTCCGTCGGTGTCGTTGCGTGTGCTCGGTCTCGCCTTGCCTCCCTGCGGTTTCGCTTCACCGCCCAGAGCGCACGCTACTTCGCTTCGTCCACGTACGTGAGCCAATGCTCGAAGCGTGCATCGCGGCCATACACCGCATCTTGATAGCGCTTCAGCAAATCTTGACTGACACTCCCAGGTGTACCGTCGCCAATCTTCTTGCCATCGACTTCAACCACCGGCCACACGCCCTGCGTCGTCGTCGTCAAAAACATTTCGGCCATCTCAAAGATGCGCGCCGGCGCAATGCTCGTCTCGAAAACTTTGCGCCCTGCCGCCTGCGCAAGTTCGATGATCGAGCGCCGCGTGACCCCCGACAAAACATATTGCAGCGACGGAGTCCACAAATTCCCTTCGCGATCCACCAAGAACAGATTGCTCGTCGGACCTTCGGCGAGATTTTCGTTTTCGTCGAGGAGCAGCACCTCGTCGAAGCCTTCCTTGCGCGCGCGCCACTTCGCCGTCATCGGCGAAAGATACGACGCGGCGGCCTTCGCATGCGGCGGCATCGACTTCGGACGCGGCTTATCGCGCTCATGCGCGATGCGCACGCGCAGCGTCGGTGCGCGATGCGGCTTGCCGACACTTTTTTGCACAATGTCGATCTCGGGATCGTAGGCCGCGACCGCGACCGACACGCGCGCATCCATCGGCACCACTTCGACTTCGATCGAAGGAATGTAAGCGCAGATCTTCACGTTCTTCGCGCCCGGGTTCGCGCGCAGCGTCGCCAGCACCGCCGCGGCCAGCTCGCTAAGACCCAGCGGCACCGGCAAACCGATCAACTCCGCCGACTCCAAAAAGCGCTCGAGATGTTCCTGCAACCGAAACACCGCCGGCCCCTTCGGCGTCGGATTCACTTTCATGTAATCGAAAACCAGCGAACCGCGTTGCAGGCTGTGCGAAAGCAAATGCACCGTCGCGTTCTCCCAGTCCACGAATTTCCCGTCGATCCAAATTTTCCGTGACGTCATCGCTTTCCTTCTCCAAGGCTCCCTTACATTCCTACTCTTCGGCTCTTTCTGATCTTCCACTTTCCCAACGGCACGTCCCTGTGTGCGGCGCTCATGCATGACATACCCATGCGCACCAATTCACACCGATTCGCTATCGCTCGCTCTCCGACTTTCTGTTCCCTGCGTTCTACGCGCAAGCCTCACTTCCCGCTCTCGCAACTTGGGTCGCGAAGACATGGGCAAACGCACTCCATCCGTCAGCGCGCGAGCAATGTACCACGGCCATAGCAACTGGCTGCGTCGGTTTGCGCGTTGCGCGAAGGAAGAAGCGGCCGCCTCGACCGGCCAGCCCGATGAACTGGCCTACGAATTAGTCTCGCCCGACAAAACCCCAATCGAAAAAACCTGATCCGCCACAATGGCAGACCGAAAGCGGCGCCGTTAGAATGCCCGCGCACTGGCCGGATCCGCTTTCGCGCGATCCCGCGCCACCCACGCCGACGTAGCTCAGCTGGTAGAGCAGCTCATTCGTAATGAGCAGGTCATCGGTTCAAATCCGATCGTCGGCTCCAGCCTTTTGTCTTCGTGCGCACCAGTCTTTTGCGTTTGCGCCTG
This sequence comes from Geobacter sp., assembly GCA_018262735.1. GTDB lineage: Bacteria > Myxococcota_A > UBA9160 > UBA9160 > JADFDR01 > JADFDR01. The sequence goes on along the minus strand of JADFDR010000036.1, from coordinate 10,727 downwards.
CTGATTTTGCCGCCCCGCCTGTCTTACCTGTCTCTTGGCCACTCGCGAAACTACGCGACCAGTTTTTGTGAAAAGCTGGGCAAAACTCTCCCTTCCTTCCGCAAAAACTCTGCGCCGCCGCACACGCGCCACTGCGATTTCCGCTTTCCCACCGACGGATAATCGTTTTTTGCGCAACGTCTTCCTTGGCAAGGGTTTTGCTCCACCGCGCGGCGCAACTCACTTAACCATTGCCACTACCTCCTCGAGCGAATATGCGGGCTTTCGAGAATGAATCACGGCGTGACAGTTGGGACAAACTGGACGGAGATCAACAATGGGATCCACCACATAGCGTGCGCCAATTTCGGACAACGGTCGCAAATGGTGCACATGAATGAATCCAGCGGCTTCGCGGCCATAAACATTCTCCGCCGTAAAACCGCAAATCACACACGACACACCATAATGTTCAAGACAACGAGCGCGCGCCTTGGGATTACGTTCGTAAGCATTAACGCGGACGGTGAGCCGCGCGCCTTCTGTTAAGGCAACATCTTCATCGCCGGGAAAAAGCCAAGGCGTACTCTCAACGGAAATCTGCTTCGCAACCAGCGCGCGCGCGTAGGCAAGGAGGTCTTCGGAATGACTCTTGCGATAACTTGATCCTCGAAATGGTGTTCCATCCTTCTTTTGCAAAGCCAACTCAATGAACCGTCGGTGATGTGGTTGCAGATCGGCAGCAACCGCAGCGAACGCATCTAAGGACCCGACGAAAGCGCATTGTGGATCTGACACCGATCGATAAGTGGTGCCTTGAAAGTTTGGACCGATGAATGGCGACTCACTAATAGATCCGACGCAATTCAAACGAATACCATTTCCCACGACCAAAACTTCGACAGGACCAACGTTCAATCGAAATAAGTTCTCTTTGGGATACAGCGTCACTCCCCATGTAGCTGGAGCAATCTCCTCGGCATACGCAGCCGACGCGACGAGTTGCCTTAACGCCGTCAAGCGTTCAAATGGATCCGGAACGATTTTCGAAATACGCTCGAAAACCTTATCGACATCCTGAGTACCTTGCGCGCGATCAGAAGGTCTGACAATAGTTTGTGTATTTCCATTGGCCTTATCATTCTCACCACAACGACTTATCCATAGCCGATCGAGTGCATCCACAGATTCAGGGTGAACCCGCATCCCGGAAGCTTGAGGTTTCCAGTTCGTTCTATCCAATGGAGAATGCTGCAAATCTACATGCGAAATCTCGTTGCCAAGGGGTAAAAAAGTATGGAGCCGGAGGCTCACGCATTGCGTACCGTCACTTTCTCGTGTGTAGCATCCGCCGACGACCTCTCCGCGCGCAAACAATCCATTGTTTTTGCCGCCGGTTCGCTTCATATAAGCCTCATCTCCCGGCTGAGGTCGCTTACTTCGGCAAATCCAAGGCGTATCGTACGAATTGCCAGCATTTGTCTCCGCCACAAGGCTCTCGTAATCGGAAAAGCTCTCTGTATCCCATTTCGGATTCCACAAAAATAGGTATACCGCTTTCCGCATTGCACCTGCTTTCATAACGCACCTCCCGGATTTTCACGATGAGGCAATCAAAGCACCTCGCCATCGACGGACACCCGACTCATCCAAATATGCACTTACAAAGTTCTGAGTTGTTCAGATATTTCTTGCGCAATCTGCCGGCAGCAATTTGCTTTCCCCCGGAAGAGTAAAAATTACGGAAAACGATGAGAAATCCGCGACAAACGGTGCGTGATGCCGCAGAGATCGATATTCTTGATTGCGTCGATACACTCGCGATTCAAGGAGGAAACACAATGGCAAGCAAACTCGAAGAAATTGAAAGTGCAGCGTTACGTCTCGAGCGGTCAGCTCGTGCCCGACTCGTCGAAAAACTTCTCCTCAGTCTCGAAGTGCACACCGAAGCAGAAATCGAACAACGCTGGGCTGAAGAAGCAGCACGTCGCGCGCGCGAAATGGATGCAGGAACGGCAGTTGGCATCCCAAGCGAACAAGTTTTCGAAAGTGCCCGCGCGCTACTCAAATGAAATCATGCACTTTTCATCCCCTTGCCAAGCAAGAGTTCTTGCAAGCAATTCAATTCTATCGCGAATACTCACAGGAAGTAGCTAACACTTTTGTGATTCAGACAAACCGCGCTATTGACTTGCTCCGACGGCATCCTGAGAGCGCGACGATTGTTTACGAAGCGGGCGAAATCCGGCGTCAGGTCATACCTCAATTTCCTTACAATCTGCTTTACCGAATTCGACTCGAAAGCATCGAAGTGATGGCCATTGCGCATCAAAAACGTGATCCAGTTTATTGGCTGAATCGCAAATAAACAATCCACGCCCCATACATGGGAAAATGACTATGACGCAAAACACAAAAATGTTTCGATTGGGATTCATGGCCTTGGTGCTGCTGACGTTGCCGGTGGTTTCGGGGTGCGCGACGTCGCGGGGTACGGTTGCGCTCGATGTGGCGCAAAGCACGAATCCGGCGACGGGGACGGCGGTGCGCATCGTTTCGGTGACGGACAATCGCAAGTTCGAGATCAGTCCTTCGAGTCCCGCGACGCCGTCGCTCAAAGACAATGGCATCCATGACAAGGCGCTTACGTCGCGCGCGATCGCGCGCAAGCGCAATGGTTACGGAATGGCTATGGGTGACGTGCTCTTGAGCGAAGGCAACACCGTCGAGAGTCTGGTGCAAAATCTCGTGACGCAAAGTTTGCGCGAGGCGGGCTTCCGCGTGCTCGAAGCAAATCAAACCGGCTACGAGAACGCGATCCCGCTCGACGTCGGTATCGACAAGTTCTGGGCTTGGTTTGCACCCGGCTTCTGGGCAGCGCACCTCGAGTTCGAATCGAAGATTCAGATCAGCGGACCGGTGACACCGTTCAAGGACGGGAAAACTTTCGAAGGACGAGTTCGTCTCGCCACGCAGGCCGCCACCACCGGCGCTTGGCAAAACACGATCCACAAAGGAATGCAAAACCTGCGGCAGGACATCCAGTTGCACGCGCGTTAGCGCAGCACCGGCTTCTCAATCGACACTTTTCAGTGATGATTACTTCTTCACTTCCCGACTGCCGGTGAGGGCTTCGTAGACATCTTCGAGTGTCACGACGCGATTGGGGCGCGGGGCGTCGAAGGTGAGTTGTGTGCCGTCGAAGTGCGCTTCGAGCGTCATGTTTTCCTCGACGCCGATCAGGACCGAAACTTCCACGTTCTTTTCTTTTTCATTCTCGACGCGACAACCGCCGTAAGTGAGCTTGAGCGCCGCCGCACCGACGGGCACCGGGAAGCGAAAGCCGCTCGTCACTTCGAACGGCGGCTCTGCACCGAGCGGATACACCGAGTCGTACACGAAATCTTCTTCGTTCACTTGGATGCGCGCGAGACAACGCTCGGGCTTCACCCACGCGTCGCGCTCCTTCTTCGATTCTTCGTCGAGGTTCGGAACGAGCGGGATGTTTTTGTCCGCAATCGAAACTTCAACCCAACCGTGCGGGTGCGCGAGAATGTAATCGCGCCGCTCGACGGCGAGCGTCGCCGCGCAGGCGGTGATCGAGAACAAAGCCAAAAACAAAACTGCCTTTTTCTTCATTTCATCCTCCCTTCCCGAAAGCAATACGAAAAATCTTCCGAGCGAGAGCAACTCTCCGTCGGAAACCGACAGCGAGGCGCGGCCAAACGGCATGCACCCCAGAGCAGAAGATTTTGAAAAGCACGTTGCAGCATGGCATAGCCGCGCGGGCGCGCTCAAGAAAATTGACGATTCGCATACGCGCTAGAGTGGTTTCGCACGACATGAAGCAACAAGCAGCAACTTGCCGTATGCAAAATTCGATGCAAAACGCCGACGGGTGATTTAGCCTTGGGCGGCGTCACAAAGCCGAGCAGACCCATACCTGCCGTGCATACAAAACCATTGTGTACATTGCGCAAAAAGGCCGCTCGAAAATTTTCCAAGTTTGCAACTGAAACGAATTTCGACTCTCAAAAAATCCAGGCTGTGCATTTTCAAAGTTGAACCGCGTTTGAAGTTTCGCAATTGCGAAGTGCCGCAGTTCGAGAGTCGAAAAAGCTCGGAGTCGAAAGTCTTTCGAGCCATTCCAAGAGGCATGCGATGCAATTCTTTTCCATTCATCCTGAAAATCCGCAGATGCGCTTGCTTGATCGCGCAGCGGCAGCTTTGAAGGAAGGTGGCGTGATCGTCTACCCGACGGATTCCGCCTATGCGATCGGATGTCGACTCGGAGACAAAGACTCACTCGAGCGAATTCGCCGCATTCGCAATCTCGACGAAAAACACAACTTCACTTTAATGTGTCGTGATCTTTCAGAATCTTCGACTTACGCACGCTTCGATACGCCGACGTTTCGCTTGCTCAAAGCCCACACGCCGGGATCTTACACTTTTTTGCTTCAGGCCACTCGAGAAGTGCCACGACGAGTCTTTCATCCCAAAAAGAAGACGATCGGACTTCGCGTGCCGGATCATCGCATCACTCAAGCCTTGCTCGAACGCTTTGGCGAGCCACTCCTCTCGACGACCTTGATTTTGCCAAACGAAGATCTGCCCTTGCAGGACCCGGAAGAAATTCGTGCACGTCTCGAAAAGCACGTCGATTTGATGCTCGACGGAGGGTTCTGCGGAAACGAACCAACCACGATCGTCGATCTCACCGGAGAGGCGCCGCAAGTGCTACGGCGCGGCAAGGGAGATCCTGCCCCGTTCGAAAGTTAAGTCGTCTCTGATCCATTCCCTTTCGGGCGCACTGTTACAAACCAAGACGGATGCTTTCCGTCGGTGAAAAAACATCCAACATTCCGAAAGCGAAATGGCTCAGAGGCTCCTGGCTACTCTGCGTGCGATCCCTCTCTCTTCGATGACGCACGCAAGAAAGCGAGCACTTCCGTCGCAAAATCTTCGGGCATTTCGCGGTGCGGAAAGTGACCGGCCCCCTCGAAAACACGAAATGCTCGAAGATCCGCAAAACAACTTGCAATGTCTTCAAAAAGATCGACCCCAACAGCTCCATCTTCGTTTCCTACAAAGAAAAGAGTCGGAACTGTCGTCACCTGAGACAGTTGTTCAAATTGCGTGCGGGATTGGCGAACAAAAGCGCGATAAGAACCAAGCGCTGCTTCAAGACCGCCGGGATGGCGCAGGCTTGCTTTCACAGCTTCCATATCTTCCGTCGACGCGCGCCAGTGTGGAGACCAATTTGCATAGAGGTTGTCGATCAACGCAAAATTGTGTCTTCTCGCGAAAGCCTCTGCGATGCGAGGCCACTGAAAAAAGAGCACATACCACGAACGGCGAAGCTGCGCCCAGCGAAACGGAGCTGCGTGCAAGTGCGGAACGCAACCCACGACGAGCTTCTCGATCCGCGCAGGTGCGAGATTCGCCGCAAGCAGTGCCGCATAGGCGCCCCAATCGTGTCCGATCACGATCGCGCGCTCCGCCGCGAACGCATCGAGGAGCGCCAGTGCGTCACAAGCAAGTGCCGTCACCGAATAGTCACCGTCGGAAGCAAGGCTCGTCGGAAAATAGCCGCGCAAAAACGGCGCAACGACGCGATAGCCCGCTTGTGCAAGCGCGGGAATCAACGCGCGATACGAATACGCCGTATCCGGAAAACCATGCAAGCAAAGAACAAGCGGCCCTTCGCCTTGCGTGAGATAGGCGAACTCGATTCGATTGGCGCAAACAGTCTTGAGCTCCATCCCGACGAATCCTCAACACGCGATCTCGAACAAACTACACCTTTTTCTGAGTTTCCAGTTAAAATCGGCGCGTGCAACGAGACGCAAACGCTTCCAACTCATCTTCGTCTTCTCTCTCCCTGGCGACCAAAATCGGTTACGCCTTGGGAGATCACACGCTCAATCTTTCGCTTTCGGTGCTCACGCTTTTCTATCTTAAATTTCTCACGGAAACGATCGCACTCGATGTGCGTCTGGCCGGCACGATCTTTCTCGTCGGCCGCTTCGTCGATGCCATCACCGATCCCATCATGGGCAAAATCTCCGACGCAACGCCCTGGAAAGCTGGCCGACGTCGCCCGTATTTTTTGATCGGCGCCATTCCCTTCGGACTTTCTTTTGCGCTCTTGTGGCAATCGTTCGGATTCGAAACGCAGATCGCAAAATTTCTCGCCTATTGCGCAATCTATATCCTTTTCAGTGTCGCTTCGACGATTCTCGCCGTTCCGTATCTCGCACTCTTGCCCGAACTCGCACAGAAATATCACGAGCGTACGACCCTCAGCACCTATCGCTCGATTGGCTCGGTGCTCGGCACGCTTCTCGCCGCCGTGGCCACGCTCGGACTCGTGACACTTTTTGGTGAAGGCACGGCTGGCTATCGAGGCATGGGAATCGTGTTTGGCATTTGGCTCGCTGCGCCTTGGCTCTTGGTCTTTGCGACAACCTACGAACGTTTCGCGGGCGTCGTGCAGCGCAAGCCAAACACGTCTCTCCAAGGCAGCGAAAAAAACCAGGCGACCACCGATGCCGGTATCGCGAGTGGCTTTCGAGCACTCGTTACGCATCGCGCATATCAAAAACTCGTCGGAATTTATCTCTTTGCACGAATGGCCGTCGATCTCGTCGGAAGTATTTTCGCCTTTTACTTCGCATACTGGCTCGCTCGCCCCGGAGATCTTCCGTCGACACTCGCAACTCTTCTCGTTTGTGTGGTCGTCTCGCTTCCCATCTGGCTCAAAGTTTCGCACCACATGGGAAAGCGCAGCTTGTTTCTCATCGGTGTATGCTGGTGGATTCTTATTTTGATCCTACTCTTTTTTGCGACACCCGAGTGGCCGCGCTGGGCGATCTATGCGCTCGCTGCTGCAAGCGGCGCGGGCTACGCCGTGGCCGACATGATGCCATGGTCGATGCTCGGCGACGTGATCGACGAAGACGAACTCGTTTCGGGCGAACGGCGCGAAGGCTTCTATTCGGGCGTCTTCACCTTCGTGCGCAAACTCGGTGGAGGGCTCGCCGTGTTCGGGATCGGCCTCGTGCTTGGATGGACTTCCTTCGTCGAAGGATCCGCCGTACAACCCGCATCGGCCATTTCGGCGATTCGCATACTCACAAGTCTCGTTCCGGCCGCATTGCTCGGACTCGCTGCGTGCGTCGCCGCATCCTATCCACTGAGCGCCGAAGCGCACGCTGAGATTTTGCGAAAAATCGCGGAACGTAAATCCGTGACGCAGGAAACTCTCGAAGCGAGCTAAGAGACTTCGAGGGCATTCGCTGCAGAAATGCAGATTGCATTCTCCACCGACGGAAAACATCAACTCTGGTTTGCGAAAGTACTCTGGAAACAAAACGAACCCGAGGCCCCTGACGAAAGACGCTGTTTTGTGTCAGCTCCACTATTCGTCGTTCGACTCTTCTTCCGCCACCGGCTTGTATCCGCGCTCGCGCACCGTTTGCAGCACGCGATTGATCGTGCTCGACGAAACCTGAAGCATTTGCAACGCAGTGGCTCCAAGACGCAGACTCGCTTCGATCGTCTCGGGATAAGCGTGGACGGCGCCCGCGTCGAGCAATCTTGTACTTGTCGCAAGATCTTGCGCGCGTGCGATCACCGGAAGTTTCGGAGAGGTTCGGTGCAAGTAGGAAACAGCACGCAACGACGCTGCAGGATTGTCGAGGGTGAGCACGACGATCGACGCGCGCTCCACATGAATCGACGAAAGCAATTCGGGATCGGAAACATCGCCATAAAAAACCGGATGACCATCGAGCCTTCCTTGTGTGACTCGTCTCGGATCCGTATCAAGAGCGATGAAGGGAACGCCATTCGAATGCAACAGCACAGCGACGGTGTGCCCTACACGACCGTAGCCCCCGAGCACGACTTGCTGTTGCGACGTTGCGGGCAACTCGGGAACCGCGGAAGTCTCTTCGGAACCGGATTCGCCGATCAGCTTACATACAATCGCGCGATTGAAACGAATCAGCACGGCACCCAACACCATCGAGAGTAACACCGAAGTGATCAAGATTTGCCCCAGATGCCCATCGACGACGCTCGCATCCAAAGCGACGGCAATGAGCGCAAGACCAAACTCTCCGCCAACGCTAAGCATCAAACCCGTGCGCCACGCAGTGCGTGATTCGACTCCGATGCGACGAATGAGCACGCTGACGATCAGTATCTTGCTCACCACGATGAGCAGTGCACCGAGCACCGTCCAATGCCAAATCGGAGGGATTGCCATCGGATCGAAACGCATGCCAATACCGACGAAGAACAAGCCGAGCAGGACGTCGCGGAAAGGGCGTGCGATCGATTCCACCTGATGGCGAAATTCGGTTTCGCCAAGCATCATGCCGGCAAGAAATCCTCCGAAGGCCAGCGAAAGCCCAAGACGATTCGTGGTCCATGCTGCAAGCAAAGCCACCAGCAACACGGCCAGCGTGAACATCTCGATGGATTTGCGTTCTGAAACGAGATGAAAGAGCGGACGCAGCAACCATCGACCTGCAAAGAAGACGAGTGCAAACGCAAGAGCGGCTTTCGCAAGCGCCCAGCCGAGCGTGCCCGCCATCGCATCCGCAGCAACCGAAGTTCCGAGCACCGGGATGACCACCAGAAAAGGAACTGCGGTGACGTCTTGGAAAACGGACATCGCAACTCCGAGACGACCATGCTGCGTCTCTTCCTCGCCTTGTTCCCTCAGCAGACTCGCAATGATGGTGGTCGACGATTGCGCAAAAACGGCGCCAAACACGAACGCGACAGCGCCGGGAAGACCGGCGAGCCACGCAATCAACCCGACGAGCAAGGTCGTCAAGACAACCTGTCCCGTACCAAGCCCCAAAACCTGATGTCGCAAGGCATACAACTGCGGAAGCGAGTAACTGAGTCCGATCGTAAACAACAGGAAGACAACGCCGAACTCGGCAAGCGTGTTGAACTCCGGCACTGCGATAGTCGGCCCCGCCGTGTAGGGACCGAGAATCACGCCGACCAGCAGATATCCGAGACTCGTCGGAACGTGCAGACGCTGGCACATCACCACGATGACAATCGTCGCAGCCAGAAGCAAAAGAATCTGTGCAAAATTTTCCATCGCGAACCAGCCTTCTCAAACCGACGCGCAGCGGTGGAAAACACCCTCTACGAAGCGCACCACGTTGCCATCCCACATGAAGGAAACGTGTCCACCTTGATACCAAAAAATTTGCGGTTCTTGCCAATGCTCCCAGAGCGCCTGCACTTGTTTTGCCGGCACCAGTCGATCCGAAATCCCCGCAAACAAAATTCGTCGCTCGACAGAAGGAGTCGGCGTAACACCAAACGGTGACACAACACGATAAGCCTTTTGCATTTTCTGGACAGTGAGCCCCATGGCTTCTTGCGTCTGCACTACGAAAGTTGGGCTTTGAAAGGCAAGAAGTTCGGCGAAGTCCGTCACAGGGACACCGGAAACGACAGCATGCAATTTCGGATCGAAACCCGAAAGCAGCGCTGCCGTGTAGCCTCCGAGAGAGATGCCATACACCGAAACCGGTCCCTCGGTTTGTGCGTGCACCCAGCCAAGGATTCGACGTAAATCCCAAATCGCTTGCGCTTCGGCGTGAATCGTATCGAGCACGTCTCCCGCGAGATAACCGTCGCCACTGATTCTTCCTACTTTGCGATAACCATGGAGCGGCAACGTCGGAATCACGAGGTTGAAACCAAGCTTGCGTTGCAACCACTCGGGACGAAAAAGCCCGAGATCCATGAGCGGAAAACCCATTTGATAGCCATGCACACAGACGAGCCACGGGGCATTCGGTTGAATCGTGCGCAGCACCCACGCGTGCGCCGTGCGATTGGCATGATACGAAAGCCAGCGCTCACGGCCGGGTTCACCTTCACGCGGCTCATACTCGCTCGCAAACGAAATATGTTGATAGGAAATCCCACGCGCCGTACGCCATTTTGTGTCAGGAGACGTGAGCGCCGGAGGTTCACGATGATAGTTTGCGGGTTGTCGATCGAAACCTTGCGCGTGAAATCCCTCGATCGCTTCGTCGACTTCGCGCGCGATCCGCTGCCAGTGCTCTCCTTTGGGCATCGGTACGAGGAGTTGCATCGTTGCAAGCAAGGCATCGTCGAGAACGACCTTGGCTGCAAGACCGGGAGAAAATTCAGGATTCGGAACTCCTGGCACCGTCGGTGTTTGGGCAACCGACGTCTGCCCTGCCGCGAGCCAAGCACCGAGCGACAAACACAAAAGTCCGAGCGACACAAAAAATCCAAGCGCAATCCAAGCTGGAATCCAGAGCAAAATGCCGAGCAATGCACCAAGACCCATGAACTGCACGATGCGTCGATCGCCCGACCACAAGAGCAGCGCAACGCCGCTTGAGAGCAGAAGCATCCCCGGCACGCTTGCAACCAAGAACGCACCAACTCCTTGTTGCGCCGCAAACAACCATGCGAGACCTGCGCAGATCGGCACCAGCGCCTGAAGTGGCCAGCGTGGTTGCTCGGTCATGCTTGTCTCCTTCGTACGTTTCGCTTGCGATTTAAGTTGGGGTCTTGCGCGCGAGGACATCATCCTAGCATCTTTGCTCGACTGCCTCGTGGCACAATTCCAAACATCGAGACTCGCGGAACTACGTTCGCGACTCGGCACACAAGCTACGGGATGCTAGGGTCTACGCGAAAACTTCATCCCGGCCTCCAACGCTGTGTCC